>NZ_JBHYUG010000012.1:71976-116535 GCF_042749375.1 Streptomyces sp. NPDC059477
GGTCCAGGAACGAGTCGACCAGCGCGGACTCGTACTCCTCACCCAGCTCCCGGCGTGCCTGGAGGGTGGCGTTGAGTTCCTTCTTCAGGTCGGCGTCCTGCGCGTCCATTCCGGTCATGCGGACCACCGTAAGGAGCCGGGGGTCCCGGCCGCACTGGGGTTAGCCCCCGTTTTCCCCCGACCCGCCCCTGATGGCCCCCGACGGCCTCTGATGGCCCCCGGTGGCCCCCGATGGTGATGATGGGGTCATGACCGCCACATCGTTCAGCCCGCGTGCCCTGCTCGCCGAGAGCCGGCTCGGTGTCCTCGCCACGATCAAGTCGGACGGCCGCCCCCAGCTCTCACCTGTCATGCCCTCCTACGACCCGCGGACCGAGATCCTCTACGTCTCCACCACCGAGGCGACGGCCAAGACCGCCAACCTGCGGCGGGACCCGCGTGCCGCGCTGGAGGTGACCGGCCCCGACGGCAGGTCCTGGGCCACCGCCGAGGGCACGGTACGCCTCACCGGGCCCGGGACCGACCCCGAAGGCCCCGAGGTGGAGGCGCTCGTCGACTACTACCGGCGCGCAGCCGGGGAGCATCCGGACTGGGACGAGTACCGGTCGGTGATGGTGTCCGAACGCAGGGTGCTGATCGTCATGACGGTGGAGCGGGTGTACGGCGCCAGCATCGGCTGACAAGACATCGGCTGACGGCGGTCGCTCCTCCGGTCCCTCCTCCAGCCCTTCCTGTGCCCCCTTCTCCAGCGCTTCCTCCGCCCCCTTGTCCAGCCCTTCCTCCAGCCCTTCCTCCGGTCCTTCCGCCGTCCGCCCTTGCCCCGCTGTATAGCGTCATGCAGAGTTCTCGGTGCGTGAATACGTTGAGACCGTGCGGGCGTGCGAGCCCGCGCGCCCGGGTGGGTGAGGAGAGCGGGGCGTGGTGATGGCGTCGTCGAGCGGTGGGCCCGTGGGCGGGATCGTCGTGCTGGACGGGATCGGTCTCGGGGTCGAGGACGTCGTACGGCTCGCCGACGGGAGTGCGCGGCCGGTGCCGGGGACCGACGGGATGAAACGCGTCGAGGTGTCCTGGGACGCGGCCCGGCGGATCGCCGCCACCGGGCGGGTCTACGGCCGCTCCACCGGCGTCGGCGCCAACCGCACCGAGGACGTGCCCACCGACTCCGCCGCCGGACACGGCCTGCGGCTGCTGCGCAGTCACGCCGGGGCGATCGGCGCCGAACTGCCCGCCCGGCAGGTGCGCGCGATGCTCGCCATACGGGCCAATCAGCTGCTCGCGGGCGGCGCCGGGCTGCGGCCCAGTGTCGTCGGCGCCCTGTGCGAGGCGCTGGAGAACGGCACCCATCCCGTCGTCAATGAATTCGGCTCCGTCGGCACCGGCGACCTCGCCGCCCTCGCCCAGCTCGGCCTCGCCCTCGCCGGCGAACACCCCTGGCACGGCACCGGCGCCCCCGCGCCCCAGCCCCTCGACAACAACGACGCCCTCGCCCTGATCAGCAGCAACGCCCTCACCCTCGGCCAGGCCGCGCTCGCCCTGCACGAACTGCGCGGGCTGATCGCCGCCACGCAGGTCGTCGCCGCGCTGTCCCTGATCGCCGTCGACGGCTCGCACGAGGCGTACGCCGCCCCCGTGCACGCCGCCCGCCCGCACAAGGGCTCCCTCGACGTCGCCCGGCGGATGCGCGAGCTGCTCGGCGCCGCCGACCGGCCCACCCCGCCGCTCGGCCGGATCCAGGACCCGTACGGCTTCCGGTGCCTGCCCCAGATACACGGGCCCGCCCATGACGCCGCCGACGCGCTGGACGACGTACTCGCCGTCGAGATCAACTCCGCCGCCGAGAACCCGCTGATCTCCGCCGACGACCTCGCCGCCTACCACCACGGCGGCTTCTACCAGGCCCAGCTCGCCCTCGCCCTCGACCACTTCCGGCTCGCCCTCACCCAGGTCGCCCGGCTCTCCACCTCCCGCCTGTCCACCCTCAACGAGCCCGCCTACACCCGCCTCAAGCCGTTCCTCGCCGACCCCGGGCCCGCCTCCTCCGGCGTGATGATCCTGGAGTACGCCGCCGGAGCCGCCCTCGGTGATCTGCGCGCCTTCTCCGCGCCCGCCTCTCTCGGCCACGCCGTGCTCTCCCGGGGCGTCGAGGAACAGGCCAGCTTCGCCTCCCTCGCCGCCCGGCAGAGCCTGCGCGCGTGCGGCGCCTTCCGGCTGGTCGTCGGCTGCGAACTGGTCGCCGCCGTACGGGCGTTGCGGATGCGCGATCTGCGCCCGGACCCGGCACTGCCCGCCGGGCGGGCACTGGAACTGGCCGAAACGGTGCTGGACGCGGACCTGGCCGACCGGCCGCTCACGGACGATGTGACGGCCGCCGCCACACTGCTGGACCGGTTCACCGACATCTGGAGGGGCACCACGCCATGAACGCCGCCGAGAGCCGACCGGCTGCCCAGGGCCGCCATACCGCCGAGGGCCCCCGCGCCGCCGAGAGCCGACCGGCCGACACCGCCGCCGCACGGCTGCAAGTCCTCTTCGAAGGGCACCGGCTGACCCCCACCCAGCGGCGCATCGCGCACAGCATGGTCCGCCGCGCCGCCGACGTACCGTTCCTGTCCAGCGTGGAACTCGCCGAACTCGCCGGGGTCAGCCAGCCCTCCGTCACCCGCTTCGCCGTCGCCCTCGGCTTCGACGGCTACCCGGCGCTGCGCCGCCATCTGCGCGAGGTCGCCCCCGCCGGACCCGCCCCGGAGGGCACCGCCCCCAACGAGTACCAGCAGGCGGTCCAGGCCGAGATCGAGAACCTCCGCCATCTCGCCGAGGCCCTCGCCGACCCGCGTCCCGTGCGCCGGGCGGGCCGGATGCTCGCCGCCTCCCGCCCACTGCCCGTCCTCGGGCTGCGCGCCGCCGCCGCCCAGGCCTACGGCTTCGCCTACTTCGCCGCCAAGGTCCATCCGGACGTACGGCTGCTGGACGAGGGCGGCACCATGCTCCAGGACCGGATCACCGCCGCCGTCGACGCGGGCGCCTCCGCCCTGCTGTGCTTCGCGCTGCCCCGGCATCCCCGCGAGGTCCTCGACACCCTCACCTACGCCAAGGAGGCCGGGCTGAGCGTGGTCACCGTCGCCGATTCCGCGTTCGCGCCGGTCGCCAAGGTCTCCGACCTGCTGCTGCCCGCCGCCGTCGGCACCGGGCTCGCCTTCGACACCGCCTGCGCGCCGATGCTGCTGGGGCGGGTGCTGCTGGAGGCGATGTGCGACGACCTGCCGCAGGCGCAGACGCGGCTGGAGGAGTTCGACGCGCGGGCGGCGGCCCGGGGGCTGTTCGTGGAATGAGCCATCCTGCGGGCCGGGTGTTCTCAGACTCGTCTCAGCTTGTTTCGTTATTCTGCGCCGCCCGGAGGCTGTAGGCCGGGAGCAGGCCGGATGCAGGGCCAGGAAACAGGCCGGAAGCAAGCCAGGAGGAGGCGGCAGCACATGGCACACGCGGATCGCAAGGGCCAGGGCAGGGCTCAGGGTCTGGCCCGGGTGGCCGTCGTCGTACGGGCCGGGTCGGTACCGATGTGGTGGGCCGGGGTGTTCGCGGCCGGCATCGGGGTGCTCGTCCCGGGGATCACCGGGCGGCGGATCGGAGTGATGGCGGGGGCCGCGCTGTTCATCGTCGCGCCGGCCGTGATCGCGCTGCGCGGGCGCAAGCGGTACGCCGCCCTCGCCCGCGGTGCCTCCCGCGCGGGCAAGCACGATGTGCTCCAGGACCGGGCGGTGACCACCCGCAACTGGCGGCGCGGCCATCGCTGGTGGCTGCTGCTGGCGTTCGCCGCCGCGCTGGGCAGTTCGTTCGCCGTGCCCGCGGCCGGCGGGATGCTGCTCGCCGGGTGCGGGGTGGGGCTGCGGCTGAAGGCGGCGTGGCTGGGCCGGCGCGAACGGGCCGAGGACGCGCTGCTGTGGGTGCGCGTCGACTGGCTCGCCAAGAACGGCGGCCGTCCGGCCGGCAAGGCGGTCAGGGGGTTCCGCAGCACCGGCATCGCGGCGGGCGACGCGGCCCCGGGCGGGGCCCGCCGCCGCACCGCGGCGCTGGTCTAGGGGTCTAGGGAAGGGTCGGGACCGAGGGGACCTCGGGGGTGTCGGTCAGACCTCCAGTTCCTCCTCGATCTTCTTCAGCTGGTGGCGGGCCATCGCCAGGTTGGCGCGGCTGGAGTCCAGCGCCAGATAGAGGAAGAGCCCGTTGCCGCCGCGGCCCTTGAGCAGCCGGATCAGGTGGTACTGGTCGGAGAGCGTGATCAGGATGTCCTCGATCTCGCTCTTCAGCCCCAGGTGCTCCATGGTGCGCATCTTGGAGCGCACCACGTCCGTGTTGCCCGCGGCGGCCACGTTCAGGTCGAAGCTCTTGCTGCCGCCCAGCGTGCCCAGGGCCATGCCGCTGGTGTAGTCGACCAGTGCGACTCCGGTGGCGCCCTCGATGGAGGCGAGTGCTTCCTTGAGGGCGGTTTCGGTGTTGGCCATGATGTGGTGTCCTCTCAACTTTCCTTGTTGTGTGCCGGGGTGACCGGGTCGACCGGGCTGATCCCGGTGACCGGGGTGACCGGGCTGGCAGTGGTCTGTGGAGTGCGGGGGGCCCGGACGGCGCGGGCCGTCCGGGGGCGCTCGATCGGTGTGGCGGGGAGCGGGGCGGGGGGTGCGGCGGCCTGCTCGGCGGCGGCCGTGCGCGGGGGTGCCGCGGCGTCCACGAGTTCGCCGATCCGGGCGGCGGCCCGGCGGCCCTCCAGGTGCAGCCGCCCGACGTTCGCCCGGTCCTCGGTGAGCAGCGTCAGGACGGCCGTACGGCCCGCCGCGTAGGTCGCCACATAGCCGCGGGTGCCGCGCAGCAGCAGCTCGCGCAGCTCGCCCCGGCCGGTGGCGTCCGTCGTGCGCACGGCGACACCGAGCGCGGCGGCGGTGAGCGCGGCGAGGCCCTCGGGTTCGACACCGGGGGTGTCATGCGCGATCACCAGGCCGTCGACCCCGGCCGCGAGGGCGCCGGTGAGCTGGGGCAGCAGGGCGCGCAACCGGTGGAGTTCGTCCAGGATGGGGGGCTCGGCCGTCAACGGGCCGCTCCTTTCGGCGTCTGCGTCATGCGGTCGTCGGCGTTCAAAGGGCCTCCAGCGCATCCCTGAGCCTTTTCAGCAGGGTGATGTCGGGATCGGCGGCCTGGGGCGCGGTGACCTCGGGTACGGCGCCCCAGGGCAGGGCACCTTCCGCCTCGGGCGGGGCCGCCGGGCCGCCTGATCCGGGCCAGTCGGGCAGGTCCGGCAGATCCGGCAGGCCCGGCAGGTCCGGCAGGGCGTGCGGGTCGGACCGGTCGTGCGGGTCGGGCAGGCCCGGGATGCCGGAGACGCCGGAGGCGCCGGGCGGTGGCTGCGGGTGGACCAGTCCGGCCGCCGCGAGCCGCCGTACGTCCACCAGCGTGTGGAACGCCTGCCGCCGCAGCTCCCGGGCGATCTCCGGGGCCGTCCGCACCCCGTCGACCCGGTCCAGTACGGCTCGCTGCCGCGCGGTGACCGAACGGACCGCACCCGGCGGGTCCCCGGCGCGCTCGGCCCGTACCAGCGGTGCGGTGTCGGCCCGCTCGTCCGGCCAGATCCGGTCCAGCAGCGCCCGCCGCCGCACCACCGACCGCTCCAGTACGGCGACCGGCACCGCGCGCGGGCCGACGGGCGGCGCGGCGGTCACGTACCGGAACCGGCCGGGCGCGCTGCTCGGCGCGAGCGCGAAGTACGCGGCGTCGTAGAGGGCGCCCAGGCGGCAGAGTTCCAGGGCGCCCTGGGGCACGGCGGGCGGGGCGGGGTCCCGGGCCGGGGGCGGGCCCGGGGCGGGCGGGTCGGCGGGGGCGGGCCGGTCCTGGGCGTTCCCGGCAACGCCCTCCCGCTCCCCCTCACCCCCACCCTCTCCGTCCAGGTCCGCCCCCAGCAGTTCCTCCGCCCCCGGTGCCGACGGGCTCTCCGCGTACACCACCGCGCCGTCGGTGAGGTGCAGGATGCCGCGCTCGCGGTGCAGGACGCCGGTGGCCTGTTCGGCGGCCAGGCGGGTGAGCATGGGGGAGAGGGCGCCCGGGGGCTGGTCGCCGGGGGCGGGGCGGTGGCGGACCGGCAGGGGCGGGGTGGTGTCGACGGGGGTCATCCCAGCATCAGCCGTCCGGCTATCTCGCCCAGCCGGATCCGGGCGAGCGCGAGATTGCCGTCCGCGCGGCCGAGCCACACGTGCAGGACGACCGTGCTGTCGAAGGACGCCGGCAGGAACCGCAGCACGTGGTAGGCGTCCCGGCTGGTGACGATCAGGTCCTCCACGGGGGGACCGGCGCCGTCCGGGTCGCCGTCCTGGGGCGCGAAGACCCTCAGCTCGGCGGCCGGGCGGGCCAGCTCCGCCGCCTCGGCCGCCGCCGCCTCCGCGTCACCGCCCGGGAACTCCCCGACGACCCCGAGCGCCAGCCCGCTCGTCCAGTCCACCAGCGCGGCGCCCCTGGCCCCGGGCAACCGCATCGTCTCCAGCAGACACTCGTCGATTCCGGGCACGCCCGTCTCCCCTCCCGCCTGTCGTACGCATGTGTGCGCTAAAAACTACGCACAGTACGGGAGAAGAGTGGGGGTTCCGGCATTTTCCAGTGGAACATGCTTCCGGCGTACTAGTGTTGGCCATCCGACGTGTGTTTTACGCCAGTCGACCCGCGCTGTCCACTATCAGATGCCCCGTTTTTGACCGTTTGCTCCCGGTCGTCTGCCTCAGGGTGTCCGTTGGAGGGCATCAGATTCAGGACAGCCGCTTCCGGGTGTCAACGGCGGCCCGGTGCGTGCAGGGTGGTGAGCGCGTCGGCGTGCGCCCCGCCCGACTCGGCGACGATCTCCGCCAGTTGCTGCGGCTCCCGTACGGTCGCGAAGCTCACGCCACCGCCCCGGCCGTCCGCACCGCCCCCCGCGCCCGGCGCCGTCCCCTCCGGTACGAAGCCGTACACCCCGGGCCGGGCCAGCGAGTTGTAGCCGTAGTGGTGGGCGAAGTAGTACGCGCCCGTGTCCAGCGCCGCCGCGTGGTCGCCCTGCTCCAGCAGCGGCAGCGCGCGCGCCTCGGCGAGCAGGTCGCCCGCGAAGCACGCCGGTCCCGCCACGTCCTGCACCACCTCCGGCCCGCTCTTCGCCCGCCCCTTCGCGTCGTACGCGGCGATCCGCAGCGGCCACGAATCGGGCGCGTACACCGTCCGCGTCGCCACCTGCACGCCCGCGTGCGTCACCGCCACCGGACGGCCGCCCGCGCTCTTGGCGTACTCCACCCGCGCCACCACCGTCCCGTGCTTGGCCAGCAGCGACCGCCCGAACTCCGTCACCAGCCCGTACCGCCCGTCGAACAGCCCCGGCACCGCCCGCGCCAGCAGCCGCGCGTAGTCCCCGTACGTCGGGGTCTCGTCGTCCGAGCCGAAGTTCACCGGCAGCCCGCCGCCGATGTCGAGGGTGTCGATCTGCGGCCGGCCGATCCGCGCGTTGATCTCCTCGGCCAGTGCGTAGGTCTGGGCCACCCCGTGCGCCAGCAGCTCCAGCGGGATGCCCTGCGACCCGGTGTGCGCGTGCAGCCGGGTCAGCCACGGCCGCTCCCGGTAGGCCCGTACGACCCACTCCCGCGCGCCCTCGTCCCGCAGCGCCACGCCGAACTTCGAGGTCGCCGTCGCCGTGGACGTCGACCCGATCGAACCGCCCCCGACCTGCGGATTCACCCGGATGCCGAGCGGTGAGCGGCTGGGCGCCGAGGCCATGAGGGCGTCGATGCGGTCCAGCTCCTGCGGATTGTCGGCGTTCACCGCGATGCCCAGCGCCAGCGCCTCGCGCAGCTCGGCCGGGGTCTTCGCGGGGGAGTCCAGCACCGTCCGCTCCGGTGGCAGCCCCGCCGCCCGTGCCAGCGCCAGCTCACCCGGGCTCGCCACCTCCGCGCCGATGCCCTCCTCGCGCAGCAGCCGCAGCACCGGCACCAGCGGGGCCGCCTTCACCGCGAAGGCGTGCAGCACCGGCGTGCCCGGCGCGGTGACCTCGGCGAACGCCGCCCGCAGCGCCGCCGCCGACTCCCGGATGCCGATGACGTCCAGCAGCCCGACGATGGGGGAGCCGGGGCCGAGCAGCCCCTGTTCCACGGCCGCCCGCACGGCGTCGTCCCGCCGGGCCGCCCGCCCGCCGCCCCGATCACCCTCGTACGCCACGCCCGTGCCCGCGCCTATGCCTGCGTTCGTGTCCGTGCCCATGCCGTCCCCCGTCCCCCCGGTCCCGTCCCGTCCGATGTGCGAACCCATGCATCCAGCCAAACACGCCCGCGACGGGCCGCCTCCGGAGCCCCACCTATTGACTAGGGTTATTCATCGGATCAGGATGTGAATAATCGAATGTGGACGGGCGTCGCGCACGGCGGGCGGCCGTCCGTCCACGGGAGCGATCAGCCAGAGCGATCAGCCAGAGCGATCAGCCAGAGCGAACCGTCAGAGCGATCAGTCAGAGCGAACCGTCAGAGTGAACAGTCAGAGCGACCAGCCCAGGAGGCAGACCATGTCAGGACCCCGGCCCGTCCGAGCCCCGCGCGGCACGGAACTGAGCGCCCTGGGATGGCAGCAGGAGGCCGCCCTGCGGATGCTCCAGAACAACCTCGATCCCGAGGTCGCCGAGCACCCCGACAAGCTCGTCGTCTACGGCGGCACCGGCAAGGCCGCCCGCGACTGGCGCTCCTTCGACGCCATGGTCCGTACGCTGCGGACCCTCAAGCAGGACGAGACCATGCTGGTCCAGTCCGGCCGCCCGGTCGGTGTCATGCAGACCCACGAGTGGGCCCCGCGTGTCCTCATCGCCAACTCCAACCTCGTCGGCGACTGGGCGAACTGGGAGGAGTTCCGCCGCCTGGAGGCCCTAGGCCTGACCATGTACGGCCAGATGACCGCCGGGTCCTGGATCTACATCGGCACCCAGGGCATCCTCCAGGGCACCTACGAGACCTTCGCCGCGGTCGCCGCCAAGCGGTTCGGCGGCACGCTCGCCGGGACGATCACCCTCACCGCCGGGCTCGGCGGCATGGGCGGCGCCCAGCCCCTCGCGGTCACCATGAACGACGGTGTGGCCATCTGTATCGACTGCGACCCGCGTGCCATCGACCGCCGGATCGAGCACCGCTACCTGGACGTACGGGCCGACAGCGTCGACCATGCCCTGCGGCTCGCCGTTCAGGCCCGTGACGCCCGCCGCCCGCTGTCCATCGGCGTCCTGGGCAACGCCGCCGAACTCCTCCCCCAACTGCTCGCCATGGGCGCCCCCGTCGACATCGTCACCGACCAGACCTCCGCCCACGACCCGCTCGCCTATCTGCCCCTCGGCGTCGCCTTCGAGGACATGGCGGACGCCGCCGCCAAGGACCCCGCCGGGTTCACCACCAAGGCGCGCGAGTCCATGGCCCGGCACGTCGAGGCGATGGTCGGCTTCCAGGACGCCGGGGCGGAGGTCTTCGACTACGGCAACTCGATCCGCGGCGAGGCCCAGCTCGCCGGTTACGCGCGGGCGTTCGCCTTCCCCGGGTTCGTCCCCGCGTACATCCGTCCGCTGTTCTGCGAGGGCAAGGGCCCCTTCCGCTGGGCCGCGCTCTCCGGCGACCCCACCGACATCGCCAAGACCGACCGGGCGGTCCTGGACCTCTTCCCCGAGAACGAGTCCCTCGCCCGCTGGATCAAGCTCGCCGGTGAACGCGTCCACTTCCAGGGCCTCCCGGCCCGGATCTGCTGGCTCGGCCACGGCGAGCGCGACAAGGCCGGTGAACGCTTCAACGACATGGTCGCGAGCGGCGAGCTGGCCGCCCCCCTGGCCATCGGCCGCGACCACCTCGACTGCGGCTCCGTCGCCTCCCCCTACCGCGAGACCGAGGCGATGCTCGACGGCTCCGACGCCATCGCCGACTGGCCGATCCTGAACGCCATGGTCAACGTAGCCTCCGGTGCCTCCTGGGTCTCCCTGCACCATGGCGGCGGCGTCGGCATGGGCCGCTCCATCCACGCCGGCCAGGTGACCGTGGCCGACGGCACCGAGCTGGCCGGCGAGAAGATCCGCCGCGTGCTCACCAACGACCCCGGCATGGGCGTCATCCGGCACGTGGACGCCGGCTACGACATCGCCGAGTCCGTCGCCGGGGAGCGCGGCGTACGGGTCCCGATGCGGGAGGGCGACGACGCGTGACCCTGCGAACCGACTCCTTCCACGCCATGTGGCGGGACCTGCTCCCCCTCGGCCGCCACCCCGGCTCGGGCGGCTACCGGCGCTACGCCTGGACCCCCGCCGACGCCGACTGCCGGGCCTGGTTCCGGGCCCAGGCCGAGACACGCGGGCTCACCTACGAGGCCGACCGCAACGGCAACCAGTGGGCCTGGCTCGGCGACCCCGCCCAGGGCGACGCCGTGGTCACCGGCTCCCACCTGGACTCGGTCCCCGACGGCGGCGCCTTCGACGGCCCCCTCGGTGTGGTGTCCGCCTTCGCCGCCCTGGACGAGGTGCGACGCCGGGACGTGCCCCTCACCAAGCCCCTGGGCATCGTCAACTTCGGCGACGAGGAAGGCGCCCGCTTCGGCCTCGCCTGCGTCGGCTCCCGGCTCACCGCCGGGCACCTCACCCGCGACGCGGCCCACCGGCTCACCGACGGGGACGGCGTCACCCTGCCCCGGGCCATGGAGGCCGCCGGTCACGACCCGGACGGCATCGGCGCCGACCCCGAACGGCTGGCCCGCATCGGCGCCTTCGTCGAACTCCACGTCGAACAGGGCCGGGCGCTCGACCTCAGCGGCGACCCGGTGGGCATCGCCAGCGCCATCTGGCCGCACGGCCGCTGGCGGTTCGACTTCCGCGGCGAGGCCAACCACGCGGGCACCACCCGCCTGGACGACCGGCGCGACCCGATGCTGCCCTACGCCGAGACGGTGCTCGCCGCCCGCCGCGAGGCCCGCCTCGCCCGAGCCGTCGCCACCTTCGGCAAGGTCGCCGTCGAACCCAACGGCGTCAACGCCATCCCCTCCCTGGTGCGCGGCTGGCTCGACTCCCGCGCCCCCGGCCAGGACGACCTGGACACCGTCGTCGGGGCGGTGGAGAAGGCCGCCCGCGAGTACGCCGACGCCCACGGCGTCGACCTCGACGTCGTCCGGGAGTCCTTCACCCCCGTCGTGGAGTTCGACCACGCCCTGCGGGAGCGGCTCGGCCGCATCCTCGGCAAGGGAGACACCATCGAGAAGACCCCTCTCACCGTCCCCGTCCTCGGCACCGGCGCCGGACACGACGCCGGGATCCTCTCCGGCACCGTCCCGACCGCCATGCTGTTCGTGCGCAACCCGACCGGCGTCTCCCACTCCCCGGCCGAGTCCGCCACCGAGGACGACTGCGTGGCCGGCGTCCTCGCCCTCGCCGATGTCCTGGAAGGGCTGATCCGCACGTGAGCGGCACCTACGACGGCACCTACTGGCTGGAGCACGCCTGGCTCGGCACCCATGTCGAGCCGGGCGTCCTCGTCACCGTCGACAACGGGCTCCTGCACACCGTCACCCCCGGCACCGCCGCACCGCCGCCCGGTGCCGAACCCCTGCGCGGCCTCACCCTCCCCGGCCTCGCCAACACCCACTCGCACGCCTTCCACCGCGCCCTGCGCGGCACCGTCCAGGTCGGCTCCGGGACCTTCTGGACCTGGCGCGAGGTCATGTACTCCGTCGCCGACCGGCTGACCCCGGAGACCTACCACGCCCTCGCCCGTGCCGTGTACGCCGAGATGGCGCTGGCCGGGATCACCGCAGTCGGTGAGTTCCACTACGTCCATCACGCGCCCGGCGGCACCCGGTACACGGACCCCAACGCCATGGGCGAGGCCCTCATCGCGGCGGCGTCCGACGCCGGTATCCGCATCACCCTCCTCGACACCTGCTATCTCTCCTCCGGCTTCGGACAGCCGCCCACCCCCCACCAGTTGCGCTTCTCCGACGGCACCGCCGACGCCTGGGCGGAACGCTCTTCACTTCTCAAGGATCGCGATCACGTGCGGATCGGGGCCGCCGTGCACTCCGTACGGGCCGTGCCCGCGCGGCAGCTGGGGACCGTCGCAGACTGGGCCGAGCGGCGGCGGGCCCCGCTGCATGTGCATCTGTCCGAGCAGACCGCCGAGAACGACGCCTGCCTCGCCACCCACGGCCGCACCCCCGCCCGGCTGCTCGCCGACCACGGGGTCCTGGGCCCCCGCACCACCGGCGTCCACAACACCCATCTCACGGACGCCGACATCGCCCTCATCGGCGGCTCCGGCACCGGCACCTGCATGTGCCCCACCACCGAACGCGACCTCGCCGACGGCATCGGACCCGCCCCCGCCCTCCAGCGGGCCGGATCCCCGCTCTCCCTCGGCTCCGACAGCCACGCCGTGATCGATCTGCTCGAAGAGGCACGGGCGATGGAGCTGAACGAGCGGCTGCGCACCCGCGCCCGGGGCCACTGGACCGCCGCCGCACTGCTGCGCGCCGCCACCGCCGACGGCCACGCCGCCCTCGGCTGGGACCGGGCTGGCAGCATCGAACCCGGCGCGCTCGCCGACCTCACCACCCTCGCCCTGGACACCGTCAGAACGGCCGGGCCCCTGCCCAGGCTGGGCGCGGAGACCGCCGTCTTCGCCGCGACGGCAGCGGACGTACGGCACACGATCGTGGGCGGCCGACACGTCGTACGGGACGGGGCCCATGCCCTTGTCCCCGACGCGGCCCGCGCCTTGTCCACGGCCGTGGACGCCCTCCGAGGCTGACCCGCTCCCCCCACCACGAGGACACGATGAGCAGCACCACTACCGTCATCACCAACATCGCCACGCTGGTCACCAACGACCCCTCCCTGGGTGACGGGACCCCCCTCGGTCTGATCCAGGACGCGGCCGTCGTCATCGACGGCGACCGGGTCGTCTGGACCGGTGGGTCAAGCAAAGCACCCGCCACTGACAATCGGGTCGACGCGGGCGGCCGGGCGGTGCTCCCCGGCTTCGTGGACTCCCACTCCCACCTGGTCTTCGCGGGCGACCGCACCGCCGAGTTCAACGCCCGGATGTCCGGCCGCTCCTACAGCGCGGGCGGCATCCGCACCACCGTCGCCGCCACCCGCGCCGCCACCGACGCCCAGCTCGAAGCGAACCTCGTCCGCCACCTCCGCGAGGCCCTGCGCCAGGGCACCACCACCATGGAGACCAAGTCCGGCTACGGCCTCACCGTCGCCGACGAGGCCCGCGCCCTGCGGATCGCCGCCGCGCACACCGACGAGGTCACCTACCTCGGCGCCCATGTCGTCGCCCCCGAACTGACCGACGACCCGGCCGCCTATGTCGCCCTGGTCACCGGAGAGATGCTCGACGCCTGCGCCCCGTACGCCCGCTGGGTGGACGTCTTCTGCGAGCGGGGCGCCTTTGACGGGGACCAGGCCCGAGCGATCCTCACGGCGGGCAAGGCAAAGGGGCTCACCCCCCGCGTCCACGCCAACCAGCTCACCCACGGCCCCGGCGTGCAGCTCGCCGTGGAACTCGACGCCGCCAGCGCCGACCACTGCACCCACCTCACCGACGCGGACGTGGACGCCCTCGCGCACAGCCGTACGGTCGCGACCCTGCTGCCCGGCGCCGAGTTCTCCACCCGCGCCCCGTGGCCCGACGCCCGGCGCCTCCTCGACGCGGGCGTCACCGTCGCGCTGTCCACCGACTGCAACCCCGGCTCGTCGTACACCTCGTCCGTGCCGTTCTGCGTCGCGCTCGCCGTACGGGACATGGGCATGACCCCCGACGAGGCCCTCTGGTCCGCCACGGCGGGCGGTGCCGCCGCCCTGCGCCGCACGGACGTGGGCCGGATCGCCCCGGGCGCGTACGCGGACCTCGCGATCCTGGACGCCCCCAGCCACGTCCACCTCGCCTACCGCCCCGGCGTCCCGCTGGTGACGGAGGTCTGGCGCAGGGGCGTACGAGCCGCCTGACCGGCGTGCCACCGCCGCTCAGTCCTCGACGGTCAGTCCTCGCCGCTCAGTCCTCGACGGTCAGCCCCCGCCGCAGCCGCCCCAGCGTGCGGGACAGCAGCCGTGATACATGCATCTGCGAGATGCCCAGCTCGTCACCGATCTCGGACTGGGTCATGTTGGCGACGAACCGCAGGGAGAGGATCTTCCGGTCCCGGGAGGGCAGCTCGGCGATCAGCGGCTTCAGCGACTCGACGTACTCGATGCCTTCGAGCCCGTGGTCCTCGTAGCCGATCCGGTCGGCCAGCGAACCTTCCGAGTCGTCCTCCTCCGGCTGGGCGTCCAGCGAGGAGGCGGTGTACGCGTTAGCGGCGGCCATGCCCTCCACCACCTCGTCGGCGGAGAGGCCCAGATGCCCGGCGAGTTCGGCGACGGTGGGCGCCCGGTCCAGCCGCTGGGCCAGCTCGTCCCCGGCCTTGGCGAGGTCGATCCGCAGCTCCTGGAGGCGCCGGGGTACCCGTACCGACCATGACGTGTCCCGGAAGAAGCGCTTGATCTCGCCGACGATGGTCGGCATCGCGAAGGTGGGGAACTCGACGCCACGGGCCAGTTCGAACCGCTCGATCGCCTTGATCAGGCCGATGGTGCCGACCTGGATGATGTCCTCCATGGGCTCGCTGCGGGAGCGGAACCGGGAGGCGGCGAACTTGACCAGGGCGAGATTCAGCTCGACGAGCGTGTTACGGACATAGGCGTAGTCGTGGGTGCCTTCCTCAAGGCACTCCAGCCGCTCGAACAGGGTCTTGGACAGGGCGCGCGCGTCGACCGGCCCGATCTCGGCGAAGGGCGGGATCTCGGGGAGCCCGGCCAGGGGATCGGCCGGTGGATCGGCCAGTGGATCGGCCCTCGGGTCGGTCTCGTACGTCGACGGCGACGTCGATGTCGTCGCCGTCGGGGTATGCGATCCGTCGAGCCGGGGTGACATGGTCTCCTCCATCGTTCACGGCATATGGCTGCCGGTGCCGTCAGGTGCACTGCGGTGTGCGGCGCCTCCGAAGCCGGCCGTGTCGGTTACGTGTCCTTACTAGCCCTACCCGCTCCGCCATGCCGACTGCAAGTGTCATTCGTTGGCAAATGTCAATGTATGTCCGATTGTTCGGGTGTCGAAGGGCGTAGCGAGGGCGTAGGGTTTCGAGGGCGTACATCACATCGCGTCACATCAGTCAGCGGCCACGACCTCCAGGGGAGAGACGGCATGGACCACGGGATGCTCGGCAGCGCACAGTCGGGCCGGCTTCTGGTGGAGGTGCGCCAGCAGGGCGCGAGCGCCGTCGTGACTCCGGCGGGTGAGCTGGATCACCACACGGCCGATCTGCTCCGCGAACCGCTGGAGCAATGCCTCGCGCGGGGGCTGAGCCGACTGGTGGTCGACTGCGTCCGGCTGGACTTCTGTGACTCCACGGGCCTCAATGTGCTGCTCGGCGCCCGGCTGAAGGCCGAGGCGGCCGGTGGCGGCGTCCATCTGGCGGGCATGCGGCCCGTGGTGGCCCGGGTCTTCGAGATCACCGGCGCGGAGGCGGTCTTCACCCTCCATGACTCGGTCGAGGCCGCCCTGGCCGACGAGTCCACCTGAGGGGTGTTCCTCCCGAATCGTCGGGCAGAAGAGATCGTGGCGCCGGTACGAATGTTCGATGCGGATGTTCGTTCGATATGGATGTGCGGACCTCCGGCACCACGGAGAATGACCCTTGAATCATGAACTGGTGAATCGGTGAGGTGAAGCGCTGATGAGCACCACCCGGCCCTTCTCGCCGGGCTCTCCTGAGCCCAGTGGCGCTTCCGGCGTGTCCGAATCGGATAGGCCCGATGTATCCGATATGTCCGATACGGCTGAACCCTCCGGGCTGTCCGGTGGGCCGGAGGGTCCGGACCCGGCCGCCGTACGGCAGCAGCAGCCCGGCGTCGGCACGGTCCGCAGACTGACCTTCGAGGGACAGAGCGGGGTCGTGCCGCTGGCCCGTGACTTCGCCCGGCAGGCCCTCTACGCCTGGGGCTGGCTGCCCGCCACCGCCGCCGACCGGCGGGCCGCAGCCGAGGACGTCCTGCTGGTCGTCTCCGAACTGGTCACCAACGCCTGTCTGCACGCCGAGGGCCCGGACGAGATGGCGATCGCCTGCGACCGCAAGGTGATCCGCATCGAGGTCGCCGACCGGGGCACCGGCCAGCCGTCCCCCCGTACGCCCCACCGCGCGGGCCGCCCCGGCGGCCACGGCATGTTCATCGTGCAGAGGCTCTGCCTGGACTGGGGTGTCGTACGGACGCCGGGGGTGGCGGGCAAGACGGTCTGGGCGGAACTGGGCGCGCCGGCGTAGGGACCGCCTGCGCGCGAGCGTCCCGACCCGCAGTCGTGGACGTGGAGCGCGCGTGCGGGACACCGGTTGGCGACAGGGGGTGCTGTCCCGCCCATCGACATCAAGGGCGCTCCGGGAGCGGCGACCGCTACGAGATCACCATGTCCTGGCAGCAGGGCGTCTCCTCCAGCCCGGTCGAGCCGGACGAGGGGACGATGACGCCGAGCGTGACCATCGAGATCGGCGGCGCCCGTACTCGCAGTACGAGCCCGTCCGGCCATCAGTCCAGCGACGCCAGCGCGTCGGCGATGAGGGTGCGTGCTGCCGCTCCCCGTACGGCCTGCCGTGAGAGACGTCCGAAGGCACGGGCGTACAACTCGACCTGGCTCGGCTGGGTGAGCGTGGAGGCGGCTTCCAGGGTGTCGGCGTGCACCCGTCGGCTGTCGAAGATCGTGAAGGTCGGCATCGGCCACACAGTCCGCTGGACCGAGAACGGAACGATGCCCACGGCGACGTTCTGACGGTCCATGACTTCGAGCAGGTGGCCGAGTTGCGCCGCCATGGCCCCGGTGCCGCACAGCCGGTACCGCAGTACCGGTTCCTCCAGCACGAAGGAGAACCGGCGCCCGCCCTTGCCGAGCACCTCGTTGCGTTTCATGCGGGCTGCCACGGCGTCGCGCAGGTCATCGGGGGTCCCCCGGAGATCCGCGATGGAAGACAGCAGCGCCGAGGCGTACCCCGCGGTTTGGAGGAATCCTGGAATCACATCGGATACGTAGACCTGGAAGACCTCGGTTTGCCGGTACAGGTCGCCGGTGCTCTCTTGCAGGCGCCGCAGGCCGGTCCGTTGGAGCCGCTTCCACTCCACGTGGGCTTCGAAGGACTGTCTGTTGGCCGCGATCAGGTCGGGCGCCTGGTCGTCGGCGGCGCAAGCATGGCACCACGCCCGAATGTCCGCGTCGGAGGGTGGAGTCCTCGCGTTCTCGATCCGAGATGACTTCGACTCCGACCACCTGCATCTGACGGCCAGCTCCCGACCGCTGATCCCCGCGTTCAGCCGGACCTCGCGCAGACGGCCCGCAAGTCTCTCTCGGGCCTTCTGAACAGGTGACGAGGGGTGCGGAGGCATGAAGCTGGCTTTTCGCCCCTCAGATCTTGTATCGGTGGTGGGGGACTGCCCGCTCCCACACGGCTTCAAAGGCGGCGGAGCACAGCTTCACGGCTTGCGGATCCGTCGTGATCTCATCTTCCACCACCACGCCGTCACCCGAAAAGTGGTGGACCCGGAGCAGGGCGTCATCGAACAGCCAGAAGTCGTTGCCCGGCAGGGCGATGGTCGTGGCTCGCCTCCGGGGCAGCCAGCGGACCTGCTCCCCAGCCGTCACATTGGCGTGGGTGACGTAGTGCTCCCACCGGATGTAGTCCGACACCGGCTCGGAGACCACCCGGGCTCTGCGGACCACCACACCCCTGGCCACGGTGTCAGCGATCAACTGGTCATAGGGGTGCCACCAGGACTCGCGATCCTCCCAGTTGATCCGATCCCCGCGCTGCCACGCCTCGAACCGGTCCGTGGCGGCGTACGAGTCGCGCAGCTCCAGGTGGACGGCGGATCGCTCGCACTGGCCAAGCAGCTCAGCGAAGCCGGGCACGCTCGACGGCATCGCATGCCTCTCTGATCATCGGAATCATCCGGGCGGGAATCCTGACGATGGCCTCGCCGAGCGGTACCTGACCGTTCGCGGGGCTGGTTCCCTCGCACTCCGCCTGAGTCTCGGGGGTCGGCTTCCAACCCTGCAACAAGATCTCCTGAGCTTCCGGGTCCGCCCACACTGTGGGGCAGTGGTCACGGTCCGTGTCGGGGTCGATCCCGACGAACTCCACGGCCATGGCAGGCTCCTTGGGTTCACGTCCTTGCTCGGGTTTGCACCAGCGTTCCTGATCTGGTGAGGGGTCGTCAATATCGCAATGAGCCAAGCGAAATGGCGTGCAATCTCATGCAAGCCAGTGGAGCCTGAAGCTCCCCGATCTCTACGGTCACCACATCGACACGGAAACGATCCGGGGGCCCACATGCACGATGTACACGCATTGCTCACGCCTGCCGCGTTCGAGAGCGTCATCGCAACAGTCGTCGGCAACAACCCCGGGATGGAGGAGGCGACGGCCCGGCGGATTGTGGTGGAGACGCTCAAGTTCGTGGACACAGCCGCACAGTTCCCCACCATCAAGATCACCCCCTCCACTGTGGTGGACGAGGGATGGCACGCGCTGATTCTGCATACGAACCTGTACGACAGGCTGTGTGGACGCCTGGGGCGTTTCGTGCATCACTGGCCCGAGCGTCCCGATGCCGCGCGCCACGATGCTCACGCGCTCACCCGTACGGTGGCCACCATCGAGCAGGCGGGGCACACCGTGGACGGTGAGCTGTGGACGGGTCCGGGCAACGCCCTGGTGCCGGTGGCGGCCAGTTGCTCCCACACTCCTAAGCCGGGCGGCTGTGGTCCCATCAATCCGGGCAACTGTGCCTCGCACTGCTCGGGCGGTGATGGTGAATAGCCTGGCCTTGGTCGGAAGGGCGGAAAGGCGGCATCGTGGACGCTGAACAGGCTCGGCAGGTGGATGCTGTGTTGAGGCGGTTGGGGCTGCCGGGGGTGGTCGCCCCGGAGGACCCCGAGAACCCGGCCGGGGAATGGCGGGTGTACGACGTGGCCGACCCTGTCGCGCGTCGGGATGTGACCGCTGACGCGTTGGCATCCGTGGCTGCCAAGTTACCTGGGGAGGAAACGGGGTCGGGGCCGACGAGAGGGTTTGTCATCCCGCCCAAGGGCGAGTGACCGTCCGTCGGAGCCGACGCATGGATGCCCCTGCCGTGATCGGCGGGGGCTTTCCTTGCGCCGTCACAGGCAGCGCCAGATCGTCACGATGAGCGCGCTCACGCTGCACACCGTCAGGACCCCGCTCCAGAAGGCGTCGTCGAGCGGGGTCCGCCGCTTCACGGCCGGTGATCCAGGCGCAGATGCCGACGCATGAGTACGTTCGCGTCGACCAGCGCGCTCTCGTCCCCCTTGGCCCGTGCCGCCGCTCGCCGGGCCGCCAGCTCCGAGCAGGCCGGGCAGCCTTCCACGGCGGTGGGCGGATAGATGGGCGGGAACGGGTCGCAAGGAACCTGGGTCGTCCGACCCTCCTCGTGAGCGTCGGCCTTGGAGATCGGCATGGCCGTACTCCTCCTGTCAGTCGGATTCTGGTTCTCGCACCAGCAGTTCGTCACCGGCCGGGAAGCGTGCGCTGCCGCCCTCCTCCCAGACGACGACCACGGCCAGCCCGCCCATCGGGCCCCGGTCGGTGCTCGCCGCCTTCACCGTGCGCCACTCGCCCGCGTAGCCGATCACGTCTCCCCTGGTGAGGAGGGCTGCGCGTTTGGTGGGATGGTTCAACTGCTCTCGTCCACGGGACGGATGAGAGTCAAAGGGGCTTCCCATTCGAGGCCACCCCCCTTCGGCCGGAGGTAGGCGGTTCGGGTGAGGACCCTTCCGGTGTCCCTGAATCGTTCCTCGATCACGTCTTGCAGTTCGCCCTGACGATTCGTCCTGGTGTCCGCCATGAGCGTGCCGCGCGGATACGGCAATCTGCCGTGGCCGAGCATCGTCGGTGGCATGGCGTGTGTGCGTGTCATGGCACTCGTCACCTCTCGTCCCGCCTGGGCGTACGCGTCTCACCCAAGAGAACTGCCGCTGTGCGGGGGGAGCTTGCACACCCCATGCACAGCCCCGGGCACATGAGGTGCGTGAGTGCCACCATGGGACGTAACGGAAAGTCGAGCGGGGAAGACGCACAGATATGAGCGTGACCAGGAATCCCGGACCCGGTGCCAATGTGGCCCTCCGCCGTAAGACGCGCGGCTTGAGCCAGGTCGCCCTCGCCCGGCGGGCAGGCGTGTCGGTCTCGTTGCTGAGCAAGATCGAGGTGGGCGACCGAGCGCTGACCCAGGGCATCGCCGCCGCTCTCGCCCAAGCCATGGGCCTGACCCTGGACGAACTGCTCGGCACGGCTCCGGTCGGGCGGGCCGACGAGAGCAGCCTCACCGACCTCAACTACGTCGTCCGGCGGTTCGAGATCCCGGGCCCGCCACCACCGCACCCGGAGGATCTGCCGTACGCGCTGGCTGAACTGAACGCACACCGCCACCGCACCGAGCTGTCGGCCGTCCTGCGGAAGCTGCCGGGTGTGCTGGCCGACGTGACCCACCACGCGCACGCCACCCAGTCCCCCGACGCCTGGACCCGCGTCGCCGACACCTACAGCGTGGTCTACTGGCTCGCCGCCCGGCACCGCTGGATGCACCTCGCCGAACTCGCCGTCATGAAGCAGCGGTCGGCCGCCGAGCGCGCCCACCCGATCGCGGCCACCGTCGCGGCCCGTGACGAAGCCGGGGCCTTTCTCAACTCGGGTGACTTCGCCGGTGGGCTGGCCGTGGTGGACCGGGCGATCGTGGAGGCGCAGTCGGTGCTGCGGGGCCGCGAGCGCGCGTACGGCCTGGGCATCCTGCATCTGCGCGGGCTGACGCTGGCTGGACGGGTCAAGGACAAGGCGACTGCGGGACAGCACATCGACGCGGCATGGCGGGTGGCCGAGGAGTTCCCCGAGGACATCGAGGACCACGGCATCCACTTCGGACCCGAGAACACCGCCGTGCATGTCATCTCGACGGCCTCCGACATGGAGGACTACCGCGAGTCCCTCGACACGGCCGCTGATCTGATCCGGGGCGGGCTGACCCTCCCGGCCACCCGGGTCGCCCCGCTGCACATGAACATCAGCCGGTCGAAGCTCGCCCTGGGGGACCGTGACGGCGCCCTCGCCTCGCTCGAAGAGGCGTGGGACGTCGCCCCGGAGATGGCCAGGGTGCACCCGACGAGCCAGGAGCTGATGCGCGTCCTGACCTCCCTGCACCAACGCAGCAACCCCCGCCTCACCCGCCTCGCCATTCGCGCCGGGGTGCCCTTCTGACATCCGTCGGGCCGATGGCCGAGTGGCCACGATGCGGTGTGCGTGCCCTCGCCCCTCACCCCGTTCAAGTCACCGCTGACGGACCGCACAATGGCCACGCCACCCATCAGGAGCACCCTCACCCCATGAGCGACGCCACTTTTCGAGTCCGCGAACTGCACCTCTAGCGCCAGTACTTCGACCTCGTCACCGCAGGCACCAAGACCATCGAGGTACGGGTGAGATACCCGCACCTCGCCGACCTCGCCGTCGGCGACATCATCCGCTTCCGCATCAAGGGCACCGACGAGACGTACGAGGTCAAGGTCAAGCGCGTCACGGAGTACCCGGACTTCGAGGCCCTGCTCGACACGGAAGGGCCGGCCAAGGTGAACCCGACCGCCACCCGGGAGCACCAGCTCGCCAGCATCCGTGCCATCTACCCGCCCGAGAAGGAAGCCCTCGGCGCCCTCGCGATCGAGATCGGGCCTCTCAGCGTCGTACGCCGGAGCACAACCGGCCTCTGAGGGGTGCGGGGAACTGTGCGATCAAGCCCCACTCACCCGCACCCGGCCATCAACCCGCCGCCGCCCCCCGCGACCGACGAGGACGCGAAAGAGGACGCGAAAGAGGGCGCGAAAGAGGGCGCGAAAGAGCACGCGAAAGGGGGCCACCCCAGCACCACCAGGGCGACCTCCTCCCACGCCACCTACGCGGCAGCGTCAGCGCACCTCCCCCATCAACCCCTTCACCTTCCCCCGGTACATGAACACCGCCACCCCCGCCAACACGGCCAACGCCGCCTCCGCCGCCACCACACCCGTCTTGTTCAGGTCGACCCCGTACGTCGACAGCAGCCCCGTCACCGCGTCCCCCGCCGTCACCGCCAGGAACCACACGCCCATCATCTGCGAGGCGTACTTCGCGGGGGCCATCTTCGTCGTCACCGACAGGCCCACCGGGGACAGCATCAGCTCGCCCGTCGTCTGGCAGAAGTAGATCAGGACGATCCACCACGGCGAGACCGCGCCACCGTCGGCGGCGACCAGGGGGAGGAGGAAGACGAAGAACGAGATGCCCACCAGGACCAGACCCCCGGCGAACTTGACGATCGTGCTCGGCTCCCGGCCGCCGCGGGCCAGCGCCAGCCACACCGTCGCGAAGATCGGCGCCAGGGCCATCACCAGGACCGGGTTGACCGACTGGAACCAGGAGATCGGGAACTCCCAGCCGAAGACCTGGTTGTCGACATGCTTGTCGGCGAAGAGGGAGAGGGTCGAGCCGCCCTGGTCGTAGATCATCCAGAAGACGGCGGCGGCCACGAAGAACCAGATGTACCCCGACACACGGGACTGCTCGGCGTCGGTGAGGTCCTTGTCGCGCTTTATGCGGGCCAGGACCGCGATCGGGACGACCAGGCCGATGAGCATCAGCGGGACCATCACCCAGTTCAGGGTGTACGTACCCGTGCCGACCACGATCGCGTAGAAGACGACCGCGATCAGCAGCCAGATCATCGACTTGCGCAGCGTCGCGCTGCGCTCGGCGACATTCAGCGGCTTGGGGACGATGCTCGACTTCGCCGACAGATGGCGGCTGCCCAGCAGGAACTGGGCCAGGCCCAGCGCCATGCCCAGCGCGGCGAGCGCGAAGCCCAGATGCCAGTTGACCTTCTGGCCGACCGTGCCGATGACCAGCGGCGCGGCGAACGCGCCGAGGTTGATGCCCATGTAGAAGACCGTGAAGCCGCCGTCGCGGCGCGGGTCGGTGGGGCCGTCGTACAGCTGGCCCACCATCGTGGAGATGTTGGACTTCAGCAGCCCCGACCCTATGGCCACCAGCAGGAGGCCGAAGTAGAAGGTGCCGGCCGAGGGGAGGGCCAGGACCAAGTGGCCGGCCATGATGACCGACCCGGCGATGGCGACCGTCTTACGGGGGCCCCAGACCCGGTCGCCGAACCAGCCGCCCGGCATCGCCAGCAGGTACACCGTCGAGACGTAGACGGAGTAGATGGCGATCGCCGTACCGGCGTCCAGGCCGAGCCCGGCGGGGGCGACCAGGTAGAGGGGGAGCAGGGCCCTCATGCCGTAGTAGGAGAAGCGCTCCCACATCTCGGTCATGAAGAGCGTGGCCAGTCCGCGGGGGTGGCCGAAGAAGGTCTTCTCGGATCCGGATCCGGGGGTGCCCGGGAGGGCCGAGTCCTTCGTCAGGCTGGACGCCATGGGTCGTTCCTTGCTGTCGGGACGCGCCGAAGGAGCGGGGCGCGCCCGGTGGGGGAGCCGGCACCGGCCGGTCGGACCGTCCATCCCACGCCCACGGGAACTCCGCCCCGGGTCACGGGACGGCGGACGGCGACCACCGGGATCCACGCCTCTACGCGCGTCACTGCGCTATGAGGCCCGGCCACAGGTCATTCCTTTCGGGCCGGCGGTCAGCCGGCCCGCACACAAAAGAGACCTTCAGCGTCAAGTGCCGCAGAAGGTCCCTGTCGGTGCTACAGGCGTTCAATCACCATAAGGGAGCAGAATCTATGGTATGGGGGGACTTGAGACGCGTATCACAGGCTGTGCGTGTCACGGGGTTGTGTGTATCGCGGGTTGTGCGTATCACAGGCTGTGATGGAAACCGTAGCCAGCCATTCCGCTTGATGGTGCGTGACGTCACCGTTATGTCCGCCATGTGCCTCAGTAAGAATCCGTCCAGGCGATCTCACCTCGGTGTCGTGGCCTGCGGGACTACCATCACCACATGACCCGTGTACTGCTCGCCGAGGACGACTCCTCCATTTCGGAGCCCCTGGCCCGCGCACTGCGCCGAGAGGGATACGAGGTCGAGGTGCGGGAGGACGGACCCACCGCACTCGACGCGGGCATGCAGGGCGGCGTCGATCTGGTCGTACTGGATCTCGGCCTGCCCGGCATGGACGGTCTGGAGGTGGCCCGCCGACTGCGTGCCGAAGGCCACACCGTGCCCATCCTGATCCTGACCGCCCGCGCGGACGAGGTCGACACGGTCGTCGGCCTCGACGCCGGTGCCGACGACTACGTCACCAAGCCCTTCCGGCTCGCCGAACTGCTCGCGCGGGTGCGCGCGCTGCTGCGTCGCGGCGCCGCCGAGCCCCAGCAGCCCCCGGCCACCCACGGCGTACGGATCGACGTCGAGTCGCACCGCGCCTGGATGGGCGAGGAGGAGCTCCAGCTCACCGCCAAGGAGTTCGACCTGCTGCGGGTGCTGGTGCGCGACGCGGGCCGGGTCGTCACCCGTGACCAGCTGATGCGCGAGGTCTGGGACACCACCTGGTGGTCCTCCACCAAGACCCTGGACATGCACATCTCCTGGCTGCGCAAGAAGCTCGGCGACGACGCGGCCAACCCCCGCTACATCGCGACCGTGCGCGGCGTCGGCTTCCGGTTCGAGAAGAGCTGACCCCCACCGCACATGCGCCGCCGACTGATCCAATCCACGCTCGCCGTCGTGCTCGTCGTGATCGCCGTCTTCGGTGTCTCGCTCGTCATCGTCGAGACCCGGACCATCAGCGAAGCCGCCCAGGACCGGGTGGAGTCCGAGTCCGTGCGGCTGGCCAGCATCGTGGACAGCCGCATCCTCGGCCATGAGGAGATCTCCGCCGCGATACTGGGCGACCAGGTCGGTGAGGGACAGTACGCCGTCGTACGACTGCCCGGCCGGGCGCCCATCGAGATCGGTGAGCGGCCCACCGGCGACGTCATCGAGCACACCGCCCGCGGCGAGGAGGGCGAGACGGTCACCTTCCAGGAGCCGCGCTCCTCGGTGACCGACGAGGTCGGCCGTACGCTGCTGATCATCGGCCTGGTCGCCCTGCTCGCCGTCATCGCCGCCGTCCTGCTCGCCGTCCGCCAGGCCAGCCGGCTCGCCTCCCCGCTCACCGACCTCGCCGAGACCGCCGAACGCCTCGGCTCCGGCGACCCGCGCCCCCGCCACAAGCGCTACGGCGTCCCCGAGCTGGACCGGGTCGCCGATGTGCTGGACGCCTCCGCCGAGCGGATCGGGCGGATGCTCACCGCCGAGCGTCGGCTCGCCGCCGACGCCTCCCACCAGCTGCGCACCCCGCTGACCGCGCTGTCCATGCGGCTGGAGGAGATCACCCTCACCGACGACCCGGACACGGTGAAGGAGGAGGCCACGATCGCGATCGCGCAGGTGGAGCGGCTCACGGACGTCGTCGAGCGGCTGCTCACCAACTCTCGCGACCCCCGCACCGGCTCCGCCGTCTCCTTCGACCTGGACGAGGTCATCCAGCAGCAGCTCGCCGAGTGGCGCCCCGCCTACCGGCAGGCCGGACGGGCCATCGTCAGCTCCGGCAAACGGCACCTCCAGGCGGTCGGCACCCCCGGCGCGGTCGCCCAGGTGCTGGCCGCGCTGATCGAGAACTCCCTCATGCACGGCGGCGGCACCGTCGCCCTGCGCACCCGCGTCATCGGCAACCAGGCCGTCATCGAGGTCACCGACGAGGGACCCGGCGTCCCCGCCGACCTCGGGGCACGGATCTTCGAGCGCGCGATCAGCGGCCGGAACTCCACCGGGATCGGGCTCGCCGTGGCCCGCGACCTCGCGGAGGCGGACGGCGGACGACTGGAGATGCTCCAGGCACAGCCGCCGATTTTCGGCCTCTTCCTGTCCCGGAACGCACTGAAGAAGGCGTCGGGGGACGAGGGGCGGACGGTCCGCTAGGCCGTCCCTCCGGGGGAGCAGAAGGGGTCTGGGTCCGCTGGCCCGTCCCTCCGGGGGATCGACGGATCCCCTCCAGGAAGGATCCGATCCCCTTCAAGGGGTCGCCCGCCAGTCCCTACGGTCTCCCCGATCCCCCCCGGTACGCCGGATCACACCCGGGCGCGCGCCCGCTGCTGCCGTGCCCGCTGCCGCTGTCGTACCGTCTGCGGCTTCTCCAGGAACGATTCCGCGCCGCCCACCGCCTCCACCGTCCCGGCCGTTCCCACCGCACCCTGGGGCCCCCGCGCGGGCAGCGCCCGGAACACCCAGGAGCGGTACGACCAGAACCGGAACAGCGTGGCGATCCCGATGCCGAGGAACTTGAAGACGTTGTTCTGCATCGGGGTGTCCCAGCCGAGCCCGTACGTCGCCAGGTACAGCACGCCGTTCTCGATCACCAGCCCCACCGCGCTGAACAGCAGGAACAGGGACATCTCACGGGTACGGCGATTCTTGTCCCGGTCACGGTAGGTGAAGTACCGGAACCCGATGTAGTTGAAGACGATGGCCACGACCGTCGCGATCACGCTCGCGCGCACGACCTGGAGGTCGGTGACCGCCCGGACCAGGTTGAAGACCAGCAGATTGACCAGGAGGCCGACCCCGCCGACCGCGCCGAACTTGGCGACCTCGCGACTCAGCCGCCGCAGGCGCGGACGGAAACCGCTGGTGGGCGTCGTGCGGAGCCCTGAGGAACCACGTGCCATGGCGGAGAAGGCTCCTGTCGGGTCGAAGGCGCCTGTCGGGATGCCGAAGGCGTCTGTCGGGGTGGAGGCGTCAGTCGGGGTTCAGGTGTCTGTCGGGTCGAAGGCGTCAACTCCGCCATGCTAACCAGCCCCCTTCCGTGATCGCCCCCGGACTAGCTCACCGGTTCGGAAAGAAACGGTGAGAACGGGCGGATCCGGGTGGCCGATATCCTGTGGGTGTGACGTTCCCGGTAGTCGGCATGGTCGGCGGTGGCCAGCTCGCTCGTATGACACACGAGGCAGGCATCCCGCTCGGCATCAGGTTCAAGCTCCTCAGCGAGACCCCCCAGGAGTCCGCGGCGCAGGTCGTGAGCGAGGTCGTCATCGGCGACCACCGCGATCTGGAGACGCTGCGCGCCTTCGCGCGGGGCTGCGATGTGATCACCTTCGATCACGAACACGTCCCCATCGAGCATCTGCGCGCCCTCGAAGCGGACGGGATCCCGGTCCGGCCCGGCCCGGACGCCCTGGTGCACGCCCAGGACAAGGGCGTGATGCGGGCCCGGCTGGACGCGCTCGGCGTGCCCTGCCCGCGCCACCGGATCGTGGCCGACCCGGCGGACGTGGTGCGCTTCGCCGCCGAGGGGGCAGCCGAGAGGGCTGCGGAGGCAGGCGGGCAGGACGACGGCTTCCCCGTCATCCTCAAGACCGTCCGCGGCGGCTACGACGGCAAGGGCGTGTGGGTCGTCCACAACGCCCGGGAGGCCGCCGAGCCCTTCCGCGCGGGCGTCCCCGTGCTGGCCGAGGAGAAGGTCGACTTCGTCCGGGAGCTGGCCGCCAACGTCGTACGGTCCCCGCACGGCCAGGCCGTCGCCTACCCGGTGGTCGAGTCCCGGCAGGTCGACGGCGTCTGCGACACCGTGATCGCGCCCGCGCCCGAACTGCCCGAGGCACGGGCGCTGGCGGCCGAGGAGATGGCCCTGCGGATCGCCAAGGAACTCGGCGTGGTCGGACACCTCGCCGTCGAGCTGTTCGAGACCCGCGACGGCCGCATCCTCGTCAACGAACTGGCGATGCGCCCGCACAACTCCGGCCACTGGACCCAGGACGGCGCGATCACCTCCCAGTTCGCCAACCACGTCCGGGCCGTCCTGGACCTGCCCCTGGGCGACCCCCGCCCGCGCGCCAAGTGGACCGTCATGGCCAATGTCCTGGGCGGCGACTACCCCGACATGTACTCCGCGTACCTGCACTGCATGGCCCGCGACCCCCAGCTGAAGATCCACATGTACGGCAAGGACGTGAAGCCCGGCCGCAAGGTCGGCCATGTCAACACCTACGGCGACGACCTCGGCGACGTGCTGGAGCGCGCCCGTCACGCAGCCGGCTACCTGAGAGGCACGATCACCGAATGAGCCCTGTCGTTGGCATCGTCATGGGGTCCGACTCCGACTGGCCCGTCATGGAGGCCGCCGCCCAGGCCCTCGCCGAGTTCGAGATCGGCTACGAGGTCGATGTCGTCTCCGCGCACCGGATGCCGCGCGAGATGATCACGTACGGTGAGCGCGCCGACGGCCGCGGACTGAAGGTGATCATCGCGGGCGCGGGCGGCGCCGCCCATCTGCCCGGGATGCTCGCCTCGGTGACCCCGCTGCCGGTGATCGGCGTACCGGTGCCGCTGAAGTACCTGGACGGCATGGACTCCCTGCTGTCGATCGTGCAGATGCCGGCCGGCGTGCCGGTGGCCACGGTGTCCGTCGCGGGCGCGCGCAACGCGGGCCTGCTGGCCGCCCGCATCCTGGCCACGCACGACGCGGAACTCCTCGGCCGGATGCGGGACTTCCAGCAGGAGCTGAACGACCAGGCGACCGAGAAGGGCAAGCGGCTGCGCGCGAAGGCCGACCACTCCACCGGCTTCGGCTTCGGGAAGTGACGGAGATGACGGCGCCCTCGCAGTCCTCCTCCTCGCAGTCCTCCCCCTCGCTGCCGGAGGCCAGGGCCCTGCTCGCCGAGTTCCCCGTGGTGGACGGTCACAACGACCTCCCCTGGGCGCTGCGCGCGCAGGTCCGCTACGACCTCGCGGCCCGGGACATCGCCGCCGACCAGTCGGCCCACCTGCACACCGACCTGCCCCGGCTGCGCGCGGGCGGGGTCGGCGCCCAGTACTGGTCGGTGTACGTCCGCGCGGACCTGCCCGACCCGGTGCCCGCGACGCTCGAACAGATCGACTGCGTACGGCAGTTGCTGGCCCGGTACCCCGAGGACCTGGCCCCCGCGCTGACGGCGGCGGACATGGAGGCGGCCCGGCGCCAGGGCCGTATCGCCTCCCTGATGGGCGCGGAGGGCGGCCACTCGATCGCGTGCTCGCTGGCGACGCTGCGCGGCCTGTACGCCCTCGGCGTCCGCTACCTGACCCTCACCCACAACGACAACATCCCCTGGGCGGACTCCGCGACGGACGAGCCGGGGGTGGGCGGCCTGTCCGCGTTCGGCCGTGAGGTCGTCCGGGAGATGAACCGCACCGGCATGCTGGTGGACCTCTCCCATGTGGCCGCGACGACCATGCGGGACGCGCTGGACACCTCCGAGGCGCCGGTGATCTTCTCGCACTCCTCGGCGCGCGCGGTGTGCGACCACCCGCGCAACATCCCCGACGACATCCTCGAACGCCTCCCGGCGAACGGCGGGATGGCGATGGTGACCTTCGTCCCGAAGTTCGTCCTCCAGGCGGCCGTGGACTGGACGGCGGCGGCCGACGACAACATGCGCGCCCACGGCTTCCACCCACTGGACGGCACGGCCGAGGCGATGAAGATCCAGCGCGCGTACGAGGCGGCCCACCCGCGCCCGGTCGCCACGGTCGCCACGGTCGCGGACCACCTGGACCACATGCGCGAGGTGGCGGGCATCGACCACCTGGGCATCGGCGGCGACTACGACGGCACCCCCTTCACCCCCGACGGCCTCACCGATGTCTCCGGCTACCCCCACCTGATCGCGGAACTCCTGGACCGCGGCTGGTCCCGCCCCGACCTGGCCAAGCTCACCTGGCAGAACGCGGTACGGGTACTGGGCGCGGCGGAGGACGTGGCCCGGGACGCGCAGGCCCGCCGCGGCCCGTCGAACGCGACGCTGGAGTCCCTGGACACGCCCGAGCCGGCGGACGCCTGACGCACACCCGAACGACGTAGTCCCTAGTCCCTAGTCCGTAGTCCGTAGGACGTAAGCCGTAGTACGCACCTCGTGTCTCGTACTACGGCTTACGGGCTTACGGGCCTATGCGCTGCGGCCCCATGGGGCTTACGGGCCTATGGGCTTGCGGGGCTACGGGCTTACGGCAGGTTCCTCGCCATCACGATCCGCTGCACTTGATTCGTGCCCTCATAAATCTGCGTGCTCTACAGGCGACACGGCGTTGATCTGCACGAATACCCCTCTTGGGAGGGGCTTCCCCAGCATTCCCCCATGATCACCTTCCGTCCGTTGGACTGCTTGGGCACGTGGCCAAGTGGCTCTGAGTAGTGAGAAGCCCCCGCCCTGCGCACTCAGCAACGCAAGACGGGGGTTCTCTCTTCTCTCAGCGGGTGGTGTGGGCCGACCCGCTGAGAGGGCCTACGGGGCGTGCGGATGGAACCTGATCACCCGTGCCGCTTCGAACCTGGCCCATGTATCGCCGGTCCCCTCGGCTTTCTTCCTGAGTACTGCCGCTTCCCGGCATGTGGGGCAGTCGGCAACCGGCTTGGCCTCAAACAACCAGCCGTCTAAGGGGAGTTCGATGGGCGGTTCCGGGTAGCGTTTCGGCTCAAGTGTCACGCCCACCGCCTTGTGCGGGACTCAGACTGTTCGGCGGGGCCGTCCACTCGCAGCCGCCGTTTACGGGCCTCACGAACGCTGTGGCGACTTCCCTGCGTTCCTCGGGGAGCTTGGCAGGATCGCCCCATCGGGGGTCAATCTCCATGAGTACGCCCGTGCGCTGTCCGTCGGTGACGCGCTGGCCGATCATGCGCCTAGTGACCACCTTGATCACCCCCGAGACGTGCGCGCCACTTTGTGAAGGTGCCGCGTAACCCGACTGGCTTCAGCGCTGCAATCAGTTGGTCGACCTGAGCCCGCAACGCGATGTCGAAGGGGTTGAATTGCGCCCACTCGCAGGCGCCCGGGTGGTCACGGTAGATCGTGCAGATGTCGCCGGTCGGGTCCTCGCTCTCGCATACGGGGAGATCTTCGGCCCACTGGCCGGGCATGTCCTGGTGCCAGTGCAGGAACACGTCAGTGCTTGGTTCGCGCTGTGCGCCGTCCCGGAGAAAGGCGACATGGAACACGTGCGGCGCATCGTCGCTGACCTGGCACTGTACGGCGTCGACCTCGGCCCAATCCGGATCGTCAACGCGGGATTCGATCTTGATCGCTTGGGCGAGAGCGTCAGTGTCGGCAACGGTCGTGGCATCGCATCGCCCGATCATGTCGCCTCCCTGCTGCGGGCACAGTCGGCACAGCCGGGCACAGGGCATGGCGGGAGCGCGGTAGGCGGAGGGAAGGAGATCATGCCGGATGCAGGGTCGAGCCGTCCGCCGTACTCCTCCCACCAAGGGTCTTGGACTGTCGGCTGAGGGCCTGCCGGGGCGTCGCTGAGGCTGACTAGCTCCGGATCCGGTAGCACGCTCAGACGGGCGCTCACGCGCTTGGCGGGGGTCGTCATGACTCACGCTCCGTCAGACTCCGGTATAGCGCTACCTGTTCGACCACTGCGGCGCAGAGCTTGGTCCACGTCGGCGCATCCACGGTGGGGGCGAGATTCCATGCGGGTTGGTCTTTGTCGCTGGCCCCGTACTTCTCGCGCATGGCCAGGACCCGACCGCTGTACGGCGCGGTTGCGTACCAGTGCGAGGGCTCCTTGCTACCGGGCGCTGACTGGAAGGATGTCCAGCCCTCGGGGAGTTCGGCACTCATCTCACACCCCACCGCCCCACCGCACGCACAGGCGGTCTGCCGGATGGCTGGCTGTAGCTTTCGGCACTGTCGTCAACCCCTTGGTGGTTGGTGGCCACGCCCCCGGACGTTCGCCCGTCGCGGGGGTTCCTGCCGTCTCAAGAGCCTCAACCGCCTACGACGCATCCGGGAACGTCGAACGGGGAACCCCGCAAGCCCATTTGGGGAACCCCGCTGGGGTGTACGCGGATACCCTGGGAGGAGATCACTCCCCTTCTCACCAGGTGGCGTCCATGGTCGATCGAATGGCGAGCCGCACCGGCTACGTACTGACGATCCCTGATGGTTTGTTAGACAGTGATGCAATGCGCAGGGCCTGTGCGGCCCGTGACTTCCAAGAGATCTTCCGCCTCGTCAACCGGCGTACCGGCTCCAGCTATGCGGTAATTTCTTCGGCTGTTGGCAAGATGACCAGTGGTCGCGTAAGTGACATTGTTCGAGGCGTCCGGCGCATTCGCGGACAAGAAGTGATCGAGCGGGTGTGTGATGGCTTCGGAATCCCTGGGGAGATGCTGGGAGTTTCCGAGCGATCATGGGAGTCCATTCCAGCCCACGACTACACCTTGCAGGACAAGAAATGGAGTTCAGCTAAGAAATCAGAAAGCCTTGATCTGGTCACCGTGGCCAACCTTCGGCAGCAGATTCAAACTCTAGACTCACGGTACGCAACTGAGCCTTCCACTGTTCTGGTTGCCAGAACGGGAAGCCTCCTCGGGACGCTGGTTCAATGGCTCGATTACAGCGCACCGCACCCCGTGATCCGCGACTTGCAGGCTGCCGTGACCGAGGCTTCTACGCTCATGGGGCAATTGGTTTGGGACGCGTCGGGGAGAACCGACCACTCCACAGCACGGGGATATTTTGAACAAGCCGTCAGCGTTGCGCGAGAATTGGGAGATCCTGTTGCGGAAGGACTCGCGATGCTCCGCACATCGTTTGTGGCCCTCTACGGAGAGAAGAACCCATCCGAAGGGCTTCAGTTGACCCGGCAAGTAACGGCCAAGGTGGGAAAATCCAGCAGCGCCCTAAGTGGACTCGCTTTCCTTCATTCCGCCGAGGCTCACGCGATGCTTCGCCAGCGAAGCGAATGCGAGGAATCACTCCGAGATGCAGAGAGATTCTTCGACAGAGCTGGCGAAAATGATGCGGGGGCCTCCTTGCTTTCCCCAGGGCAGTTCGGTCGCCTAGCTGGTTCATGTTTCCTCTTCCTGGGTGACGCTCCTAGAGCCGAGACTCTTTTGCGAGAAACCGCTACCAGAGTTCTACAGGGGTCAAAATCTCAGGCGATCGTTCTAGCGAACCTGGCCTTGGCGCACATCCGGCAGGGAAAGATTGACGAAGCAGTCGGCGCAGTTCACAGGGCTATTGAGGTAGTTGAGGGTAACCGTGGGGGTGGGGGGTTCAGCCTGATCTTCAAGGCGGGGAAGGAATTGCAGAACTGGAATAGCTCTTCAGATGTGAAGAGCCTTAACAGTCGACTCTTCGGGCTGATCGCTGCCTGAGAAGGGAAGTGCTGAGTGAATTCCGACGCTATCCGAGAAGAAAAACAGAAGATCCGTGAGCGCGTATGGAGGCTACTCGAAAGCGAGAATGCAGTTTCGGCCAGCGTGACTGGTAGGATTCCTTCATTTGTTGGCTCCACTGCCGCTGCTTTCCGCCTCTCCGAGCATCCCGCATGGCGGGCATCCCGAATCATCAAGGCCGTTCCAGACAAGGCTCAGATGCCAGTGCGAGAGTTGGCGCTAAAGGAAGGGAAAGGGGTGTACATGGCTGCGCCGAAACTTGCCGCAAGCAAGCCCTTCTATTTCCTGGACCCTGAAGCTCTCACCATTACTCCCGGAGAGGCCGCAGAAAGACGTGCGGCGGAGGAGCACGCCTTGCCGGTAGATGTGCAAGAAATGCCGCCAGTGGATCTAGTTGTCTGCGGCAGTGTAGCCGTTAATGCCAAAGGTGCGAGATTGGGGAAAGGGGCTGGATATGCCGATATCGAGGTTGCCCTACTCCAAGAGGCTGGATTGATTGCACGAGATGTACTCATCGCGACTACGGTGCATGATCTGCAAGTAGTCGATTTCGAAATCCCGGAGTCTCCCCATGATTTTCGGGTCGATCTCATCGTCACTCCAGAGCGACTAATTGAGTGTCCGCCGCATGAGCGGCCTCAAGGAATTCTCTGGGAGTCCCTGAAGCCGGAAATGATCGCAGAAATCCCCGCGCTGGCGAATCGGAGGCCGTGAACTTACTCGCTATCCCCACAGCATGGAAAACCCCGGCTCTGTGGCCGGGGCTGTCCCAATTGTTTGTTAGAGGAGTGCGCGGAACGGGTTCTCTTGGAGTGGTGGGGGTTGCTTGGTCACGGGGGCCGGTGGCTGGACGGGTTTGAGTGGTTCGGGTGTGGTGGGTCGGTAGGCGTCCATGGCTACGACGTTGGCCGTGTTCTCGTCCGTTTCTGTCCGCTCGCCGGCTGCGTTGGTCTGCGGTTCCGGATACGGGGTGTGATCGGGACTGTCGGGGGCGAGTGAGAACACGACGGCCGGTCGGCCGATGCCCTGCCGTTCCTCGGTGACGACGATTCCGGGGAGTGCCTTGATCTGTGCGGCGGATGCTCCGACGTAGGGGAGGAGCTGGGAGGAGCGGGCGGAGCCGCCGAAGAGCTCCAGGCGGTTGCGTACCTTCTCAGCGAGGCTGAGCGGCTGTCGCCTGCTGGGCTTGCTGCGGCTGCCCGTTGCGATTGCTTCCACGGTGTCCATGGCATGGACCACCAGGGCGGAAGCCGCATGCAGATCATCGGCTGTGATGGCGGAGCGCAGATCGAACAGGGCGAGCAGTGCGGCGATCCGCCGTACCTGTTCGTTGCAGCGGGAGGCGAACGGCTTCAGTTCCGCCGACTCACGGGCCTTGTTCAGCAAGTCGTGCCGGATGGTGTCCGCCACGTCCAACGCGTCCTCGGTCAGGGTCACGGTGCCGACTCGCTGACCGAATCGGACGGCCCGCGCGAACAGTTCACCCGCTTCGGGGACCAGATGGGAGGGCATGCGCTCCCGTTCGCTGAGCCAGCGCACCTGAGAAACGGGCAGGGTGAGCAGCCGGTTGTAGGACCCTCCGTCACGGTCGGCACCCGACAGGTTCGCCGAGAACTCTTCCGGGGTGATGTGGCCCATGATCGCGACCCTTGGGGCGTCCACCTGAACGGGATCCTTGGCCCTGGACGTGGCCACCGGGGTGCCGTCCCACAGGTCCCGCAGTACCTGTGACAGGTTGGCCTGTCTGCGTCCCGCCCGCAGGACACGGGCGTATTCGGTGTCGATGATCAGGCCGTGTTCGCCGCAGTCGGCAACAGCCTGGATCAGTCCGGCCCCACCCACCACACCGTGGATGACGTTGCCTGTCATGAAGGCACGGTTGGCGTCCGTGGCAATGGCCTCGGCGATGCCCCAGGACTGGCCCTTGCCCTCCCCTGTTCCGCCGCACAGCAGCACGTGAAGCATGAGGGGCATGGAGCCGGAACCGCGCTGTACGCGGGTGTCGGGCAGCATGGCGGAGAATGCGCACAGCAGACCCCCGAGCAACCCGACAGGGGACCACTCCACATGGGGTGCCAGGGAGGCCACGACGGACCGGAGCCGTCCGGTGGCCAGGGCGGAAACGTCGGGGGTGGTCATGCTGCGTCTGCCTCCATGAGTGAGGGCTGGGCATGGTGCGGGACGAGTCGGCACCATCGCCCATTGATTTCTTTGACCAGGGTTTCCGGGCGGTTGGAGGTGGCCAGGGAAACGGGAAGTGCCTCCCCGCCATCGGCAGGGACCACCAGGGCCCGGCATGTCTTGCTGCCCGTGGGCACGGTGCGCAGGATCGCGGCCAGGGTGAACGGGTCACGGGAGATCACCCCGGTACGGGACCGGCCACCGGGACCGGTCCACTTCACCCATGAACCAGGGGCATAGTCCGCCCGTGAGGGGCGGGAATCCACCCCGTACCCCTTGGCACGCCTCCACAGACTGTGATCGGTGGGGCGGGGGTGCCGACCGCGCCGTACCAGGGGCGCGGTCGGCTGAGCCGTCAGGCTGCTGTGTGGGACTCCTCGGTACCGGACTCCCGCCCAACCTGGGCGAGTCGGTAGGCGTGCGAGACAGTCATGGGGATACGGCCACGGGCCGGAACGTCGTACCCGTTCGCCCGTGCCCACTCCCGCACGGCACGGTTGCGCTCACGATCAGTGAGCGGACGCGCTTCCGTCTCAACGGGCGCGGTCTGCCCCTGCTGCGGAGCCTTCCCCTTCATGGCGTCGGCGTAGGCCCGTGCCATGTGCGGGAAGTTCGACCACATGAACCCCCTGAACTCCACATGGGAGGCAGTCAGGGACGCGTCCCTGCCCTCAGTGGCACACCACTTCACGTAGTCGTCCCGCTCCTTGTCGGGGAGCGCTGCCAGACGGTCACGGTGCCTGGACCACTGAGCCTGTGCAGCCTGGGAACGGACGTCCAGCGGCTTGCCCTTACGGGCCTTGCGGCTGTCCGTGATCCGCTCGCAGTAGTCGGCAAGATCAGGGTCAGGAGAAGGCTCTTCAGCCTCCACAGCGGGCGGAGTGTCAGCCTGTGCGTCCGGTTCCGGGACAACGGGCGCGGGAACGGCCACAACCGGCTCAGCGCCGGTGGAGTCATCGGGCACACCGGCCCCCAGGGCATCCACCAGATACGCGGAGAACCGCGCGGAGTGCTCAGAGCACAGATCCCAGGAACGCTCACCCAGGCTCAGAGTCTCAGCAGCCTCGGTCTGTGAGCCGTCCTTGGACAGGCACCCGTCACACACGACCTTTTCGACGTAGCTCACGATCTGAACTGTCGTCCGCACGGCTTCCCCTTGGTTGATTGGGTGGATTGAGTCTCGGTCTGCCGGAGATTCGTTCTCTGCGGCTTCCCTGCCCGCCCCTGCGAGCGGGTTGATGAAACTCCACCCATCCCAACATCTGCGTATCACGGCATGATTTAGTTCAGATTTCGAAACGATAACTCAAATGCATTACGGGTGGGGGTAATATGTAAATTCATAAGTCGTGAGGACCGCAGGGGCGCCCCCCTTTCGTCGTGTACGGGTTCTGTTAATCCACGGTTTTGTGGGGCGATTCTCATAAAGAGGCTAGGGAGGGCTCTACAGGGTGCTCTACATGCCCCTTAAAGTGCAGAAATGAGCACTCTGGGCAGTGTCTCCGGTGGCACTGGTCACAGTTTCCGCTGTACGTGTCCCGGTTTCTCCACGAGGACACGTAGAAGGACATGATGTGTCACCGAGCTGCACCCAAAAAGCAAAGAAGGGGCCTCCATTATTTCGGTAGAGGCCCAACGGCTACATCAGACAGGCCACGTCACGGAAGCCTTTACAATTCCCTTCGTCGGCTTGCTCTCGTCCCAGGTGTTGTCAGGCTTCTTGGTGTCCATGCCGGGGTAGCGAAGTACCTTTCCGCCGTACAGGTGCAGGGTGTCCACGTAATCAGCCCTGTACTTCTCGCTCATCCCTTCGCGGAACTCGTTGAACTGGCTGGCGAACGTAGCGAAATCAGGATGGCCAGCAATGATGTCCACACCAACCGGCATTGCGGTCGTGGAAGCGACCGTGAACCCGGCAAGGCGAGCCACGACACCATTCGCTGTCACACCACCTTCGCCGTAGGCGGCGGCATTGGCCACCGCCGGGTGCTCGATCAGATACCGCTTCACCTTCGGGGACACCACGACATACCGGGTAGCCTCCGGCACATCGCTTTCGTCCAGGGCGAGCATCATGTCCAGGATCTCGCTATAGAGGCTGGCAGGGATTCCGCCTGCGGTGGGGGTGATGTCCGGGAAAGCAGTTGCGCTATCGGAAACGATATTTCCCATGAATGAATCCGCCTTGGCGGCGAGAGCACGGACCATCTGACGGTTGATAGGTGAGCCGAAGTTCCCCGCAGCCACCTGCACGCGTTCAGCGTTTTCAATCAAGAGTTGCAGGTAATCAGCCTCACTGATCGGGATTTCCTGGTCAACGGTCTCCGGGCGCTGAGCGGTCATCCCCTGAGCAATGGTGTACTCACCCACGGTGGGCCGGACAAGAGAGTTCACGTGAACCACGTCACCCCGGCTCCGGATGTGCCCCTCATAGTCCCTGTTGCTCACAAGTCGGGAGGCCCACACAAGCAGCGGGTCGAATTGCTGGAGCAGATCCCGGGCCCACTCCTCCGGGACGAAGGTATTTGTTCCGGCATGCTGATAAGCGAAAACCATATACTCTCCTTTTACTTTCTGCCTCGTGAATCGAGGGAAACGTGGGGCTTGAAGGGACCGCCGTCGCGGTTGTGCCCTGCACCGGCAAGCGGAGGAAGTTTCATGGACGGCCTGAATGTCTCAAGCACCCTGGATATCGCCTCGGCGGATGGGTTGCCGTCCTCCCCGATCAGCCGGGGCAGATTCAGGTAGCTGGTGAATTCCTCGGGGAGTGTGATCCCTGCCTTGGCAGCCTGAGCCTCCAGCTCGGCCTGAGCCAGCTTCGCGGCATACTCCCGGGAAACCTCAGCCCGGATAGCCTCGGCCGGATCCGGTGCCGCCTCGGCCTGGCCCTCGGGGGCGGTACTGCTTTCACTCATGAAACCTCACTAAAGTATTCCCACTTGGGGTGGGAAGGAGTGTTTTCTCCTATATCCGCCTTAAGGGCGGCTAGAGGACTTAGTCACTGTAGAGACTTACTTACTCTTAGATACTCACAACAGGACAACGAAGAGACAAGTACCCCCTTCCGTAGGTTTCCCCAGTGAACAGCACCGGTTCTGTTTCCTACTGGAAGGAGCTACTTCCCTCACCGTTGACCTGATTGCCTCACAGGCAGGTATCCGACGAGATCCCATGACGACTTGGATAGCACCCCGGACAGCATCCGTGGACTGTCCGTGCCAGCGGCACACCGCCGAGTGTGCATGGCCCCAGAGGGTTGCCCCTCCACTAGTTCTGAGTTAATGCGACACAGGCGGGATGCCACCTCTCACCTGCCTGCTCACGCTCGTAGCGTGTTCATCGGTCCCCATACCTCCCGGTAGGCGCTGAGATCCTGCTCCTTCAGGCCAGGGAATGTGTACACAAGGTTCTGGTTCTTCCCCACGGTGATTCCCTGATACCTGAGACGTCGTGTACGGGCCTTTGCGGCCCTCTGGTGAGCCCGGCAGTACTTCCGGGGCCGCCCGCCTTTACGGCGCGCTCCAGGGGCGTACAGGGGCTCACGGCAGCCCCACCATCGGCATACTTCCGGTGGGTTGGATATCCGCTCAACCTTGAACCCTGATCCCCGCTCAGGTGCGGAGCTGGAATCATTCCCGTAGTGCATCCTCAGCAGCTCCCCGTAATGGTCTGGTTCCTCGCCTCCCGGCCCCTGCTCCATGAGCGACCGCAGTTCTTCGAATTCGTCCATCTCGGGACATTGAACGTCGGTTGCTAGGTCGTGTTCACATGGGGTGATACGTGGAGGCCACGACTCGCATGACCCTCCTGGAGCCTGCTCTAGGAGCTTGTCCGCCTGCGCCTCCAGCCTGGCCTGTCCCCTCCGGTCGGTGGGCGGGATCGTCTTGGTCATACATCCTCTCGGCAAATAAAAAACCCCCGAATCGCCTCGGGGGAATCCAGCTCTGACGGTTCTTCAGTTCTGCTCATCCAGCCACTTATCAAGGTCGCCCGGTCGACACCGAAGAGCCTGGCCGACCTTCCGAAACGGGATCTTCTCTCGCTGCCAGTTCCCGTACACCCACGACCGAGGCTTGTTCAGGTACTCGGCCACGTCATCCACAGTCATCAGCGTTACTTTCATGCGTCTCCTATCAAAAAGAAGGGCCCCCAGATCCCTGGGGGCTCATTGTGGGTTGCTTCAGTGATAGTGGATTTCAGTCTGTGTTGTCATCGGATTTAGCGAAGGTCGCAAGTGCCTCCGTGGCTTTCTCGGTAAGTTCACCGCCAGCCTTGCCCGCAACGGTGGTCAAGTATCCCTCTCGCCGCGCTCGCTTGAGATGGTCTTTCACGGTCTCCGGGCGGCGGTCGATGAGCCGCGCCAGCCACGGAACAGGGGCCGGGGCGCCCGAGTCGGCCATGGTCTTGTAAGTCGCAGCCAGCAGGGCCAAGTAGGTCTCTGACACACCCTCGGTAGCCAGCAGCATGCCCGCTGACGATCCTGCTTCCTCAACCTTTGCCGTTACCTCCTTCATGCCCTGCTGGAGTTCGGGTGCGCTCTCCGCCAGCTTCATGGCTGCCGCCAGGTCGAGTCTCCGTAGAACCGTCGTGGAGATGCCGCGCGCCACGTCACGAGCTGCTGCACCCTGCGCTGACTCCACCGTGATCCGTTGAGGCCCTCCGGTGATTGGTCCGGTCGGCCACCACATACGGATCACCCAAGCCCCCTGCTCTTGGGTGATCTCGAACCCGCTCTCGTTTGCTTCCACACTTCAAGGTACCACACAGGGTGATCCACCCTGTGTTGACAACCCAGGGTGGATCATGTGCAGACTGAAGGAGGCCGGGCAACTGGCCCGGCGCCGGATGGTCCGCGTGTCATCAGTGGGAGGGGAAGCCCGTGGCAAGGGCATGGGTTACACGGTCCAAAGACGATCCGAAGAAGTGGACAGCGTTCTGGTATGACCCGGACGGCAAGCAGCGCCAGAAGAGCTTCGACACCAAGAAGCGAGCAGACGACCACCGCAAGCGCAAGGAACAGGAACTCGACGCTGGGACCTACCTGGACGACCGATTGGGCAAGCAGCCCGTGACGGCTGTCTGGGAGCAGTGGACGAATCAAAGGAAGCTGGAGAACAGCACCAAGAAGCAATATCGATCCATCCAGAGGACGACCCTTGAGCCGTTCTTCAAGGCCCGTTCCATCGTGTCCCTGAAGGCTGCAGATGTTGAGCAGTGGCTCTTGTGGATGGAGCAGGACCGGAAGCTGTCCGCCCGTACACGGCGTCAGCGGTTCTCGTTCTTCTCAGGGATGATGGACTGGGCTGTCGTCAACGAGATCATCGGCCGGAACCCGTGCAAGAAGGTCAAGGGCGCGGGCAGCCGAGCCAAAGAGATCCGGGAGCACAAGAGCACCGCGCGGCGACTCACGACGCGCGAAGTACTGGCGATGCTGGATGCCGCTCCTCCGCGATACCGCGCAATGCTGTGGCTCATGGCTGGGTGTGGCCTGCGGCTGGGTGAGGCCATGGCGGTGTCCCGCGATCAGATCGACTTCAAGGCCGAGACCCTTCGCGTCGACTTCCAGATTGCGGAGGACGGCGACACGGAGTCGGGCAAGAACAGTGCGATCCAACGTCGGCACATCAAGGCTCGGGACGAAGGCGAGCCAGGGCGTACCGTCCCCCTCCCGCCGAACGTCGCCTTCGAGCTTCGGCGGCACATCAAGAACCACGGCGTGTGGGGGCAGGAACGGCTTCTCTTCCCCAACGTGACACGGACCGGCTACCTCTACGCGTCGTACTTCTACCCGAAGATCTGGATGGAGGCTCTTGGCAAGGGACAGGTGAAGTACTGCAAGGCTCACTCACTCCGGCACTACTACGGGTCGCGGCTGCTGTACGCCAGAGTCCCCGAGAACGACGTGGCCGACTGGATGGGCCACGGCAGTACGGATGTACTGAGGGAGCACTACCACTACATCTTCGAAGGGGCCGAGCAGCGCGGCCGGGCCGCCATCGCAACGATGCTGACGCCCGGCGCCGACGACCCCACGGAGGCGGCAGCGGTCGCCTGATCCACGTGCGACAACAGCCCCCGGCGTCACGCCGGGGGCTGCGTTGTTTGTGCACGTCAGTGGCCGTTCTCAGCCCAACATCCGCCCAGGATTCCCCCAGCATGACGCCCAGGAACGGCCCTGATCGGGCCGCAGCGGACGGAAGGCCGAGGATGCCCATCCGGTCTGTGAAACGGCTTCTGACCTGCAAAAACCCTGCTACGGCAGGTTCCTCGCCATCACGATCCGCTGCACTTGATTCGTGCCCTCATAAATCTGCGTGATCTTCGCGTCCCGCATCATCCGCTCCACCGGGTAGTCGCGGGTGTAGCCGTAGCCGCCGAGGAGCTGGACGGCGTCCGTGGTGACCTCCATGGCGACGTCGGAGGCGAAGCACTTGGCCGCCGCGCCCTGGAAGGTGAGGTCGGCGTCGCCGCGCTGGGACTTGGCCGCCGCCGCGTAGGTCAGCTGGCGGGCGGCCTCGATCTTCATGGCCATGTCGGCGAGCATGAACTGGATGCCCTGGAAGTCGCCGATCGGCTTGCCGAACTGCTTGCGCTCCCTGACGTAGCCCTTGGCGTAGTCGAGGGCGCCCTGGGCGATACCGAGGGCCTGCGCGGCGATGGTGATGCGGGTGTGGTCCAGGGTCTTCATCGCGGTGGCGAAACCGGTGCCCTCGGCGCCGATCATGCGGTCCGCCGGGAGGCGGACGTTGTCGAGGTAGACCTCGCGGGTGGGGGAGCCCTTGATGCCGAGCTTCTTCTCCGGGGCGCCGAAGGAGACACCGGCGTCCGACTTCTCCACGACGAAGGCGGAGATGCCCTTGGAGCGCTTCTCCGGGTCGGTCACCGCCATCACGGTGTAGTACTCGGAGACGCCCGCGTTGGTGATCCAGCGCTTCACGCCGTTGAGGACGTAGTGGTCCCCGTCGCGTACCGCCTTCGTCTTCATCCCGGCCGCGTCGGAGCCCGCGTCCGGCTCGGACAGGCAGTACGAGAACATCCCGTCGCCTTTGGCCAGCGGGGTCATGTACCGCTTCTTCAGCGACTCGGAGCCGGACAGGATCACCGGCAGCGAGCCCAGCTTGTTGACGGCCGGGATCAGGGACGAGGACGCACAGACCCGGGCCACCTCCTCGATCACGATGACCGTCGCCAGCGCGTCGGCGCCCGCGCCCCCGTACTCCTCCGGTACGTGCACCGCGTGCAGGTCGTTCGCCACCAGGGCGTCCAGCGCCTCCTGCGGGAAGCGCGCCTCCTCGTCCACCACGGCGGCGTACGGCGCGATCTTCGCCTCGGCCAGTGAGCGGACGGCGTCGCGGAGCATGTCGTGCTCCTCGGACGGGCGGTACAGGTCGAATTCAGCCGATCCGGCCACGGTGTCTCACGCTCCAAAGACGGGGTGAAGCTGATGCTAATTACCGTTAAGTAACTCGAATATTAGGGGTCGGTCCAGCCGACGGGTACGTGAGCTAGGCGACAGCCGCAAAGTGCCCGTTGAAGCGGGGTGCGCACCCCCGACTATGCTCGGGCACCGCGCCCCGCGACGCATGTTCGACGAAGTTCCGGCTTCACTCCCGTCTTCTCCGTCTTCTCCGTCCTCTCCCGTCTTCTCTGGCTCTCTGGAGTACCGCATGGCCCTGAAGATCACCGTGATCGGCACCGGCTACCTCGGCGCGACCCACGCCGCGGCCATGGCGGAACTGGGCTTCGAGGTGCTCGGCCTGGACGTGGTCCCCGAGAAGATCGAGATGCTGCGCGCGGGCCGGGTCCCGATGTACGAGCCGGGCCTCGAAGAGCTGCTGCGCAAGCATGTCGCCGGGATCGAGGGCGCCACCGGACGGCTCCGCTTCACCACCGACTACGCCGAGGTCGCCGCGTTCGGCGATGTCCACTTCGTCTGTGTGAACACCCCGCAGAAGCACGGCGAGTACGCCTGCGACATGAGCTACGTCGACGCCGCCTTCGCCTCGCTCGCCCCCCACCTCACCGGCCCCGCCCTCGTCGTCGGCAAGTCCACCGTGCCCGTCGGCTCCGCCGACCGCCTCGCCGCCTACCTCGCCGCCCACGCGCCCGCCGGGCAGGACGCCGAACTCGCCTGGAACCCGGAGTTCCTGCGCGAGGGCTTCGCCGTCAACGACACCCTGCGCCCCGACCGGATCGTGGCCGGAGTGCGCAGCGAGCGCGCCGAGAAGCTGCTGCGCGAGGTGTACGCGGGCCCGCTCGCCGAGAACACCCCGTTCGTCGTCACCGACTTCCCCACCGCCGAACTGGTGAAGACCGCCGCGAACTCCTTCCTCGCCACCAAGATCTCCTTCATCAACGCGATGGCCGAGGTCTGCGAGGCCGCCGACGGCGATGTGCTCCGGCTCGCCGAGGCCATCGGGTACGACGACCGGATCGGCGCCAAGTTCCTGCGGGCCGGTATCGGCTTCGGCGGCGGCTGTCTGCCCAAGGACATCCGGGCCTTCATGGCGCGCGCCGGGGAACTGGGCGCCGACCAGGCGCTGACCTTCCTGCGCGAGATCGACTCGATCAACATGCGCCGCCGCGGCCAGATGGTGGAGATGGCCCGCGAGGCGCTCGGCGGCGGCTCCTTCCTGGGCCGCCGGGTCGCCGTCCTCGGCGCCGCGTTCAAGCCCGACTCCGACGACGTACGCGACTCCCCGGCCCTGAACGTCGCCGGGCAGATCCATCTCCAGGGCGGCCAGGTCACGGTGTACGACCCGAAGGGCATGGCCAACGCAAAGCGGCTGTTCCCGACCCTGGCCTACGCCGACACCGCGACGGAGGCGGTACGCGGCGCCCATGTCGTCCTGCATCTGACCGAGTGGCGGGAGTTCCGCGAGCTGGACCCGGCCGCGCTCGGCGAGGCCGCCGAGTCCCGGGTGATCCTGGACGGCCGCAACGCCCTCGACCCGGAGCGCTGGCGCCGGGCGGGCTGGACGTATCGCGCGATGGGGCGCCCGACCGCCTGAGCGGTTGACGGGAGCGACGGCGGGGGGGGGGGCGGCCGCCCCGCCCCCCACGCCGGCCGAGGGCCGGTCAAACACCCCGGGGGCCGCCGCGCCCCC
>NZ_JBHYUG010000012.1:116545-142142 GCF_042749375.1 Streptomyces sp. NPDC059477
GGGGGGGGGGGGTGGCTGTTTGGGGGGGTGGGGGGCCCGCCCCGCGGTGGTGTTTGGGGGGCGGCCGGGGGTTCGGGCCCGGCTACGGCCGCCCTCCCGGGCGTACGGTCGCATTCTGCACCACGGGGTCCGCGCCGGACAGCGAACGCGTGGTGGATCACGCCTCCTTGGCCCGGTACCGGCGCATCTTCGCGCGCGCCCCGCACACCTGCATCGAGCACCAGCGGCCCCGTCCGGCCGGGCTGCGGTCGTAGTACGCCCAGTGGCACTGCGGCAGCTCGCACGCCTTGAGCCGGAGCCAGGTACCCGCCGTGACCGCCTCCGCGACGGCCGCCGCGACCCGCGACAGCAGCGGCCCCGCGTCCACGGGGGCCAGCCGCGCCGACCCGTCCCGCTCGTCGACCGCCACGTACAGCGGGGCCCGCGCCAGCAGTACGCCCAGGGGGGTCACCGCGCGGTGCGCCGGTTGCCCGGCATGGGCGAGACAGGCCGCGCGCAGCGACTCGCGCAGTACGGCCACGTCGGCGAGGTCATGCTCGGCGATCCCGAAGGGCGCACGTCCCTCGGGAGTGTCGAGAGCGTCCCGGCCCGACTCCAGATCCAGTGTGTTCACCAGCGCCTCGACCAGTTCCAGGCCGCCGGGCGCGGGAGATCGGTCGTTCACGCTTGCGAGGTTACCGGTACTAGGGCATGATGCGGTAACGGCCGTGGTTACCGTATGACGGCTCTAGCAGGTAACAGCACAAGTAGTCCTCTTGCAGACAACCCCGTTCACTCTCTGGGAGGAAAGTCATGGCTCTCGCCACGCTCGGTGGGGTGGTCCTGGACTGCCGCGACCCGCACGCCCTCGCCGCCTTCTACATCGAAGTGCTCGGCGGAACCCTGAACGACGAGGGCGACTGGCTGGAGCTGCGCCTGCCGGACGGCCCCACCCTGGCGTTCCAGGAGGCGCCGGACCATGTGGCCCCCGAGTGGCCGTCGGGCGACCGCTCGCAGCAGTTCCACCTGGACCTGACGGTCCCGGACCTGGACGCGGCGGAAACGGCGGTCCTGGCGCTGGGCGCGAAGCCGCTGGACACGGAGCCCGGACGCAACTGGCGGGTGTACAAGGACCCGGCGGGCCACCCGTTCTGCCTCTGCCGCGGCTGAGACGCCTTCCCGCTGTCGAGCACCGGCTCAGGCGGACGGCGTGACCGGGGCCCGCATGCCGAGCCACTGCTCGGCGTCCCAGGCATGGAACCGCTCCACCTCGGTGAACCCCAGCTTGGCGGCCAGCCGCATCGAGCCGACGTTGGCGGTCTGGGTGGCCAGCACCACCGGCTCGCCGGGAAGGACGCCGTCGAGCCAGTCGAGCGCCGCCGAGCAGGCCTCGGCGGCGTACCCGAATCCCCAGGCGCGCGGCAGGAACAGGTAGCCGAGATCGGCCTTTCCGACGGCGGCCGGGCGATGCCGTTCCGAGGCTCTCCTGAGCAGAATCTGGCCGATCATCGCCCCGTCGAGATCGACGACGAAACTCCCGGGCCACCGCCCGGGCACCGCGGGCATCTCGCGCTCAAGCTCGTCACGCGACCGGGGCCCGCCGAGGTAGGCGTGCACCTCCGGCGAGGCGTGCAACTCGATGAACGCCGCACGATCCCGTTCCTGGGCCTCACGAAGCACGAGCCGCTCGGTCCTGATCGGGCCGGGTGGCCAGCCAACGGGTCCGAGGTCGGTCATACCGGCCAGCCAATCAGCGGACTCGACGCCGATCAAGACACGCGGGCCGATCAGGCCACCGGCCCGGGCGGTGGTTCATCCAACGGGTGGTCGGTCGTGCGCGGCAGCCGTCGTGCCCTCGTGAACGGTGGCTACCGGCGGCCGGCGACCAGCTCACTGAGGCGGTCGCCGATCACGGAGACGCCCGGACGGGGCTTGCTCTCGTAGTACCAGGGCTTCCGTCGGCGTAGCAGGCTCTCGCCGTGTTCGCTCCAGGTGAATCCGGGCTTCTTCAGGAGCTTTTGGAACACCATGTCGGTTGTCCTTGGGTGGGCGTCGGCCAGTCGGCGGATCGGCAGTGGCGCGATCGACTCCTCACGCAGGTACATGCGCAGCAGGTCCTGGTGCTGTCTGCGGCCCGTGAGGGCCGGGTCCGTGAAGAGGTCTCGCAGCATTCCGTAGTCCGCGTAGAAGTTGAGCCCTTCGACCTCGTCGTAGATGACGCCGATGGTGTGCGAGTCCGCGAGTTCTGCGGGCAGTTCGAAGAAGGGCAGGTCCAGGCCAGGGAGCCGCCTTCCCCGAGCACGGTCGGAATGTCCGGCGACGACGGTCTCTTGGCGGTGGCGGTAGTAGGCGTTCAGACGGTCCTCGGCTTCGGCAGGCGGAAGGACCAGTTCGTCGCTGCCGAAGAACTCGACGAACGCGGCGCGGTCCTCCCGCATCCGCTGCCATCCCTGTTCGATCTTCACGGGGTTGCGGAAGACCAGTTCGGGCCGGCTGGTCGCCAGGTGGAGAGCGGCCTGGGCGATCTCGGTGGCGCTGGACCTGGGATAGCTCGACATTGCCCCGGACACCAGCCACGCCCCGCCGGTCGAGTGGACCGGTACCAGGCAGGTGTGGAGGAAGCCCCCCTTGGACACTCCGCGGAACGCCGCCCGCCCGACGTTGGAGTACGTGCGGTACTCCAGATCGTCGACCAGGTTCAGCAGGACGACGGCATCGCCTTCTTTGCGCTGGACCTCGAAGATGCCCTCGACCGGGTCACGCCAGCCGAGCAGCATCTCCCGGTCGACCGCGGTCAAGCCCTTCCGCCCGGCGACGAACCGGTCCACCACGGTCGAGCCGTCCGGCAGGCGGTACCGCAGGATGAAGTGGTCGGTGATCCGGATCGCCTCGCCCTCGGCTAACTGCCGCTCAGGCCCTGCGGCCTCCAGCAGCAGGGGCGTCAGCCACCGGTCGAAACGGGCGCTCTGCGCGAAGGCGACCAGCTGCCCTTTCAAATCGGCGCTGCGCTCGATGAGGTCGGTCAGCGACGGCCGACCGGCGCCCTGATGCGTGCCCTGTACGGCGTCAGCCACAGTCAGCCCTTTCCACGCGAGCCGGTTCCGTGTGAAGTGTCAGGTGGCCGGCCTCGACCGGCCCGGTGACGGTACGCCTCGATCCGCTCCGCACCCAGAGTGCCCTCAGCGTGGTGTGGGCCGCATGTCAGGGAAGGAATCCGCTGCTTGTGGCGGCTCGCCATGTTCCAGGTAGGCGGTCAGGCCGTCTGCGCGGGCCTGGATGCCGGCGGTGATTCGGCGTACGAGGCGGGGGATGGTGAGCTCCGGCAGTCGTTCGGCCGGGTGGAATTCGTAGCCACGCAGTTCGTCGGCCTGAAGCGCGATCTTCCGGCGGTGGTCTGTGCTGAGACGGCCGCCGTCGAAGAGGTAGAGGACCTTGTCTCCCTCTCCTGGACTCGGTGCCCAGTCCACGACGAGCAGCCGGCCGATGGGGGGACGGATGCCCAGCTCCTCGTGGATCTCCCGCGCGCAGGCTTGCAGGGGTGACTCGCCTCGCTCGACGTATCCACCCGGGATGTCGCGATAGTCCTTGTAGGACGGCTCGACGAGCAGGACGCGATCGGCTTCGTCGAAGAGGAGAGCGCCCGCTGCCATGCGGGGGTGGGCCATTTTCGCCTCGTGCTCGTTCACGGCGTGGACTCTAGCCGCCCGCGATGACGTGGAGCCTGTGGGCCGGCAGATGCCGAAAGCGTGCGTTGCTCGCCGCTGAGTCCCGGATGGACGGTTCGGGGTGGTGACGCTAGGGCAGCAGTGCGGCTCTGAAGGGGGAGGCGGTCATGCGGCTGCCCGCTCCACTGTGACGACGCTGCCGAGATCCGTGGTCGGGAAGTCGTAGTCGATGCCGAGTGTGGCGAGGGCGGCGGCGTAGTGCCGTTCTCGCTGCTCGGTGGGCAAGCCTCGTGCGCGTGCGTCGTGGAAGACGGCCCGGACTTCGCGTGCGGACGGTCCGGCCCATGGGCAGGTCCAGGGCCTGGCGGGCGCGGGTTCGCTGGTCCGTGCGGCGAGGTATTCGGCGGAGTGCCGTCCGGGACGGGGGCGACGGGTCCACGGAAGAACGCTCAGCACCCATACGAGGGCGCGGGCGATAGGGTCGCGCATGTCGTTCAGCTCCCTAAAGCTGATCGGCGGAGCCCCGGTAGACCGGTCCTACGCGGTCTGTCGGGGCGTTTTCATGCTCCGACGGTAGGCCAACCTGTATAGGTCTGTCTAGCTCTGCTTAACCCTGTCTAGGTGGGAGCCGTTCGGGCCGGGTGGCTAGGCTCTGCGGCTATGGCAGCGCGTGAAATCGACCCCCGGGCACCGGAGCCTCCCTACCGGCAGATCGCTGCCGATCTGATCGCCGAGATCGAGCGGGGTGACTTGTCCCCGGGGAGTCCGCTGCCCTCCGAGAAAGAGCTGACGGAACGGTACGGAGTCGCGCGGAACACGGCGCGGTCCGCTCTCGTCGTGCTCCGCGAGAGGGGGCTCGTCTACACCGTTCCGGGACGTGGAACGTATGTGAGGGACCGGTCTGCCGAGGACGATCAGCGAGACTAGTTCCGCTCCGCTGGAGCCGGGTGGGCGTTGTCCCGGATCTGGTGGGGCGCGGCCCCGCCCGCAGGATGGCAAGCGGGGCCGCGAGGGGGCAGTGGGTCAGCCACCGGCGGCGGCAGCCACGGCGGACGGGCCGGGGATGTCCTCGGGTATCGCGTCCATGATCAGCTCGTCCACGGGCTTGCCGAGCCAGTATCCCGACCGCCGGAGCCGACCGGCCGGGCGGAACCCCGCCTTCTCGTACGCCACGATTCCGGCCCGGTTGGGCTCCAGTACCTTCAGCCACACCACACGTAGGGCGGCGAGGTGGAACGCCCAGTCCAGCGTCGGCCGTGCCGCTTCCGTGGCGTACCCCTTCCCGCGTTGCTCGGGGGCGAGCACGATCACGAACTCAGCCGTACGGACGTACGTGTTGACTTCCAGGACCGTCGTGCCCACGGGGGTGCTGTCATCCAGCCGCACCACTTCGAACTGTTGGAAGCGTTCGTTGCCCCGCTGACGCTCGTACCGGCGGCGCGAGCCTCCCAGGACTGTGCCCACTGGTTCCCGTACCCGAGGATCGTCCGGGCGTCGTTCTCCCACGCGTGGTACTTGGGCAGCAGCAAGGCCGGGTCCGCGAGCCACCCTTCACCCACGTTCCCGAGAGAAGCGGGACAGGGGCGCGGCCAACAGAGGGCGGACCACTTGACCACCCCGTGCAGGCCCGAAAGAGTGACTGAACTGCGGTGATGGCCTGAGATGCGGCGGCCCCGGTGCCTCTGCCGCGTACCGGGGCCCAGCTGTGTCCCGGGCGACGCTAGCGTGTGGCGTCCATCACACGAGTGCGGAGAGGTTCGGCCGTCAGCATGTCGGCGAACTGCCAGCTGTAGGACGTGACCTCCTCCTCTTGCAGCTCGATCAGGTCGGCCGTGGTGCGGAACAGGTACCGGAAGTCGAAGTGAAGGTGCTCAGGCTCTCCCTTGGCAGGGTTCGCCGGAATCCAGTGGACATCGACGTGCAGCGGCAGGCCGCCGTCAGGCTCGACACGGTCGGGGCTGATCCCGGTTTCTTCGGCCAGTTCCCGCAGGGCCGCGTCTGCGAGGGTCGTGTCGCTGTCCTCGACATGCCCCCCGGGGAGCAGCCACATTCGCAGCGCGCGATGCTCGATGGTGAGTACGCGGCCGTCAGGGCGAAGCAGGGCGGCGCCAGCTGTGACGTGGCCGCGGAACTCCTTTCGCGAGGTGACCGAGTCGCCGGCTTCGTCGAGGGCCACGACGAGTGCGGACAGCGCGTCTTTCTCGTCGGGGTGCTCAGCGAGGTAGGCGTCGACTGTCTTGCTTACGTGCTGTGCCGTGATCGGCATGGGTGCTTCGTTCCTCTATCGGTTGAAGTAGTTGAGCCACGTTGCCGCGATGGCTGCCCGATCGTCGGCACCGACCTCGTGCATACCGGGTCCGAGATCGCCGCGGGACAGCATCCGGATTCCGGCGAGAATTTCGGACTGCACGAGGAAGATGAAGGGTCCGACGTGGGCACCGTGCAGGAAGTTGACCGCGTTCCCTCCGTTCAGCAAATAGAAGTAGTGGCCGGTCGTCGAGTAGCGGGTGACGTGCTCGCCCTGGGAGGCGCGCTGGTAGACGCGGGGAAGTGCGGCGAGGTCGAGTTCGTCCTCGGAAGAGGTCACGGTCGCCACGTAGGCGCCGTTCCGCAGCGTGGCGAAGTCCTCGCCGCGCAGGGACACCGAGCCGGTGGCGCAGAGCACGAGGCCGGCGCCGTGCAAGGCTGTGTCTCGGTCGCGGGCGACGGTGAAGCCCTGCGAGAGGGCCTGTGTCTGCCGTACGGGGTCGACGTCGTACACGGTGACCTGTACGCCCTTGGCATGTAACAGGCGGGCGATGGAGGAGCCAAGCTTGCCGAACCCGATGACGAGGGCAGGGCGACCGTGGGGGATGTCGCCTCGGCTGCGCATGAGCGCTTCGGCCGAGAACACGACGCTTTGGCCCACGAGGAAGTCCTCAGGATCTTTCAGGGGGCTGCGGGCGACGGAGACGACGGGGCAGGGCAGCTTGTCGCGGTCGGCGTAGCGGCGGTTTCCGTTCTCGGTGTCCTCGACGACGCCGAGTACGCGGCCGGTGAAGCGGTCGCACAGGGCGTCGATGGAGGGGGCGAAGTAGCCGCCCACGTCGAGCAGCACGACGGATTCGCCGGGGGCGCGCGATTCGATGTATTCGACTGCCCTGTCTGGGTCCTCGAACAGTTCGCGCGACAGCGTGTCGCAGGGCGTCACCCTTTCGACCGCGCGGAGCGCGGCGGGGTCGACGGACTTCGGTTTGGGGAGGACGGCCCGGAGATCGCTGGTTGTGGCCACAGCCCGCACGAAGGAAGGGCGCTCGGGCAGAAGGTGCGTGATCAGGAAGGACGACGGGCGGTGGGTCGGTGCGAGATCGTCCGCGACCCGCGCGAAGTAGGCGTCAAGCCGGGCGCGCTCGAACTGTTCCATGGACTCACTCTCCTGGTTGAGGGGGTAACTCCGGTCTGGGGGTGCGGGTAGCGGTTCAGAAGCGGCGGCGAACAAGGGCGGTTGTGCCACCGGAGCCGAGGCGGACGGCCATGCGGGTGATGAATTCGGGCCGGGTGGGCCGGTGGGGTCTGGGGAAGTCATGCCGTGTGCACCGTGAACCTCGATGCGGGTTCGACAGCCGTCGGCGTCTCGTGCGTTGGTGGTGACGTGATCCCGGGCGAAACGGCGTGCCTCGCGCACGGATGGGATGACTGGGCAGTAACAGGATGTCCGGACATGCCGCGTGTGCGCATACTCCCGGGGGCGAGCAAGTGATCCATCTTGGTTCCGGAGTGACACGTTCAAGGCAACCGCGGCGCACTGGGCGTGGCCACGGCAGTGATGCGGCACTCTTGACGCACATCTGATGCGCGGGCGCGGGATGGGTGCCGAGAGGACTCGGCGGGGGAAGGGAGCCGACGTGACCCTCAAGGATCGGCGCAAGGCGCTGGGCTACAGTCAGGAGAGATTCGCTGCCCTGATCGGCGTCGACCGAACAACGGTCGGCCGATGGGACCGGGGGGAGACTGAGCCCCACCCGGAGTACCGGCCCAAGATGGCAGCGGCGTTACACGTCGACCTCGTCACGCTCGACGCCTTGATCAAGGAATCATCAGCGTCCCGCGAACCGGATGCGGGGTCTCCGTCGCACGACGCCTATGGCCCGGGGGAAGAGGACATGATTCGACGCGAGTTTCTGCGCGCCCTGACGGTGGCGGGGGCGCTTGCTGCCCTGTCAGTCGAGGAGGCCGACGCGCTCGCAGACGATGCCGCCCGCGACGATGCGGCCGGCTACCTGCGGATGAACGATCACCTCTGGCAGGTATATCAACTCGCCCGCTCGAAAAGCTCTGTTCGGTCCGTGGTCACCGATCAGCTCTCAGTCTTGAACGGGACCCTGTCTGATCGCCCGTCGCCCCTTGGCCTCCTCTGTGTGGCGGCCGGCGACCTTTTCCAGCTCGCGGGCGAGTTGGCATTCGATGGGAACCGCCACACGGATGCCGCTGCGGCGTACTCGCTCGCAGCCTCGGCGAGCAAGGAAGCCGGGGCGTTCGACTTGTGGGCCTGCGCGCTGATCCGGCATGCGTACGTGGAAATGGCGGGCGGCCAGTACCGCGAGGCCGTGGGGCTGTTGTCCGTTGCCGAGCGTGTGGCCAAGCGCGGTGACAGCTCTCTGTCCACGCGGCAGTGGGTCGCGGCAGTACGGGCCGAGGCGCACGCCGGGTTGGGGCATCTGTCGGAGTGCGAACGTGCGCTCGACGAGGCTGAGAAGGTGATCCACCTCGGGGGCCACGCCCACAACGGCGGATGGCTCCGATTCGACGGGTCCCGTCTGGCCGAGGAGCGAGGGGCCCGATACGTGCAGCTCGGTCAACTGGACAAGGCCGAGGCCGCGTTGAACAACGCACTGGAACGGGGGGCGTTGGCCGAGCAGCAATCGTTTCGGCGGCGCGCTGTCGTGCTCGCGGACCTCGCTGCGATTGGGGCCAGGCGGCAGGATTCTGACCAGACGCTCACCTACGCAACCGAGGCTCTGCGGCTCGCCCGGCAATCCTCGTCCGGGTATGTCGCCCGTAGACTTCAGGGGCTACGGGCCGAGATCGGTTCACTCGTTGGCGACCGTCGAATCGCCGAGTTGGACGCCGAGATTGCCGCATTGAGCGCGACGTGACGAGAGGGGTTGCCGTGACGGAGACCGAGGGTGCCCGGCTGTTTCGCGAATCGTGGATCGCGGGGGTGCTCAAGCACTTCCCGGGCGAGCCGAAGCCGGGCTATGTGACTCCCTGGGAAGACACTCCAGAGTGGGAGCGGCAGGCTGCGGGTGCCGTGTGTGAGCAGGTCCGCCAGCTCCTCGAACTGAGCGACGGCCACGCCTCACGGCTGAGCCGTGAGCAGAAGGGCCGGTTCGTCGCGACCTCGTGGACGGCGCAGATGTTCAAGCACTTCAAGGACCCCAAGCCGGGATACGTGGCTGACTGGCCGGACCTTCCCGAGTGGCAGCAGGAGACCGACGCGGACATCTTTGAGGCGATCGAGGGCGCGGTCGGCTGACCGGACGCACGGCCCCCACGTCCCGTTCTCCGGAACGGCGGGGCCCGGGCGTTCAGCTGGAGGGCGTCAGTCGCCGGTGACCGTCACCTTCTCGTCGTTCTTGAGCTGGTCCACCAGCGTCTTCACCTTCTCCGTGTCCCACTGGAGGTTGCCGTTGGCCGCGTTGCCCGCCAGCGGCATGTTCATCGAGGTGCCGTCGCCGCCGCTGACGCCCTTCATCGCCCAGAACATGCTCGCCAGGTCGAACAGGCCCATGTCCTTGTCGACGATCAGGGAGTCCAGGCCCGCGCCCATCGTCGGGTAGAGCTTGAAGGGGTTCAGGACCGTGCCCGGCGTGGCCACCTGGTTGGCGAGGGCGGACAGGAACGCCTGCTGGTTCTTGGTGCGGTCCAGGTCGGAACCGGCCAGCGCGTACCGGGTACGGACGAAGGCCAGCGCCTCCTCGCCGTTCAGGACCTGCGTGCCCTTCTTGAAGTCCGCGCCGGACTTCGTGTCCTTGATGTCCTGCGGGATGTCCATCTCGACCCCGCCGACCGCGTCCACGATGTTCGCGAAGCCCGCGAAGCCGATCTCCACGTAGTGGTCGATGCGCAGGCCGGTGTTGAACTCGACCGTACGGACCAGCAGTTCCGGCCCGTCCTCCGCGTACGCCGCGTTCAGCTTCACCTCGCGGCCGGTGCCCTCGTACGTCTTGCCGGACTCCGAGCCGACGAAGGTCGGGATCTCGACGTTCGAGTCACGGGGGAGGGAGACGAGCGTGGAACCGTTGCTGCCGGTGTGCAGGATCATCATCGAGTCCGTGCGCTTGCCCTCCGCGGACCCGGTGTGCAGCTCCTGCTGCTCCTCGGCCGTCATGCCCTCACGGCTGTCGGACCCGACGATCAGGTAGTTCGTCCCGTCGCCCGCCTCCGGGCGATCGATCACCTTCGACAGATCGACCTCGCGGTTGAGCTTGGAGTCGGCCCAGAAGTAGGTGGCCACCGACGTGACGGCCACCACCGCGACCAGGGTGATCGCGGTCACCTTGATCCGGCGCCGCCAGTTCGGCGCGGGGCGCGGCCCGCCCGCCCCGGGGCCGTCGTGGCCCCCGCCGGACCCGCGCCCGCCGGGGTTGCCGTACACCTGGCCGGTGTTGTACCCGCTGTCGTAGGAGTCACCGCCGTTCTGGCCCGGCCCGTTCGTGTACGACGGCTGCCGCGGGACTCCGTCGTACGGCGGATGCGGGGGCTGCTGCGGGGGCGCGGGCGGCCGGCCGCCGGGACCGGACGGCCCGCGGCGCACCTGGCGCATCACCCGAGCGCTCTCCGGCTGCGCGCTCGCGCTGCCGCCGCCGTAGCGGTTGCCGCGGCCTGCGCCGCCGCGGTTGTCGCTGCCGCGGTTGTCGTCCGACGATCCCTGGGGCCAGTCATTCATGGGCCTTAGTGTGCAGTGCGCGACTATGCGCCCCACAAGGTTCACAGGAAAATCGGAGCGGGGCTGTTGCGAACCTGACACAAACGCCCTGATAAGTCCCCGATAAGTCCCTGACGTGTCCCCGGATACGTCCCCGATGAATCCCCTGCTACATCCCTTGATACGTCGCCTGATACGTCCCTTGATACGTCCCTGATGAGTGCCCGATCCGTTCGCCGCCTAGGCTGGTCGGCATGACAGACCGAGCCGGGTCCTCCGGCCTCCCCGGCAAGCCGACGTCCGCGTCCCGGACCACGCTCAGCACGATCATGGGCCACAACGACACGAATCTGCTGGGGACCGTGCACGGCGGCGTGATCATGAAGCTGGTGGACGACGCGGCGGGCGCGGTCGCCGGGCGGCACAGCGGCGGGCCCGCCGTCACGGCGTCCATGGACGAGATGGCGTTCCTGGAGCCGGTCCGGGTGGGCGACCTCGTCCATGTGAAGGCCCAGGTCAACTGGACCGGGCGGACCTCCATGGAGGTCGGCGTCCGGGTCCTCGCCGAACGCTGGAACGAGTCCACGCCCGCGACGCAGGTCGGCTCCGCGTACCTCGTCTTCGCGGCGGTCGACGCCGACGGGCGTCCCCGCCCCGTCCCTCCCGTCATCACCGAGACGGAACGCGACAAGCGCCGCTACCAGGAGGCACAGATCCGCCGCACCCACCGGCTGGCCCGCCGCCAGGCGATCATGGAGCTACGGGAGAGGCGGGCGGCGGAGGGCATCGAGGACTGACCCGCACCACCAAGCGCGGCCCGCGTCGTCCCCTGCCTCCCCTGCCTCCCCTACGAGCAGCTCACCTCGTCCCCCCGTACCACCCCGTCGGAAGACCCCGTCGGCTCCGTCGCCCGCACCTCGCGCACCGACCGGAAATCCGACCCCACCGTCACCTTCAGCACCGGCCCCTGGCCCTTCACCTCCCGCAGCTCGCTGCCCGGGAGCGCCGCCGCGAGGGACTTCGCCGAGCGGTCCCAGCGCGGATCGTAGGAGACGACCGTGCGCTCGGCCCCCGGCCGCTCCGCGTTGGTCGGCTGCCGGGTGGTCCGGAACCCCTCCGCCGCCAGCGCCGTGTCCACTCGCTTCCCCAGACCCGCACTCTCTGTGCCGTTCTCGATCTGGACCTGGATCTGGCCCGGCGGCACCGGCACCCGCACCGGTTCCTGTGCGGGCGCCGGCGTCCCCGGCGTCGATGTCCCCGGCGCCGGCGTCCCCGTGCGCCCCGACAGCGGCTGGTCCTCGCGCAGGGCCCGGAAGAGCTGCTCCGAGCGCACCGGGTCCCACTTCAGCGTGGAACCGATGCCCTTGACGACGTACCCCAGCTGCCCGATCGGGACGGTCGTGAACTCCGAGGAGGAGGGGGAGAAGTTGCGCATCGCCCGGCCGAGGTCGAGCAACTCGTCCGTGCCGAAGCCCTTGTCCGCCCGCACCGACCCGAGCACCGCCCGCGTCACGTCCCGGAACTTCATCGGGTTCAGCAGCACCCCCGACGACGTGGCCCGCTCCAGCAGCGCGGCGAGAAACCGCTGCTGCCGCTGCATCCGCCCCAGGTCCGACGCCCCGTCGATATGCCGGGCCCGGACGAACTGGAGCGCCTGGCCGCCGCTCATCCGATGCCGTCCGGCGGGGAGGTTCAGCCCGGTGTACGAGTCCTTCACGGGCTCGGCCGTGCAGATCTCGACGCCGCCCAGCACATCCACCGTCTTCATGAAGCTGGTGAAGTCGACCTCCAGATAGTGGTCGATCTTCACCTTCGTCAGCGCCTCCACCGTGCGGACCGTCAGCTGCGGCCCGCCCTCCGCGTAGGCCGCGTTCAGCTTGATGGGATGGGCCCCGTGCTGCTTGCCCGTCGTGGCGTCGGTGTGCGCGGGCAGTTCGGCGTACGAGTCGCGCGGCAGGCTCACCACACTGGCCCGCTCCCGGTCCTCCGAGATGTGCACCATCATGATCGTGTCGGTGCAGTGGCAGGGCGCGCCGCCCAGCCGGTACGCCCGCCGCTCGGCCTCGGAGATCTTGTCCCGGCCGTCGGTGCCGACCAGCAGGACATTCATGCCGTGCCCGGCGCGCGGCCGGTTCTTCATGTCCTTGAACGGGTCGACGCGCGCGATGTCCGCGTCCAGGCCGCTCATCACCGCGTGTCCGATCCCGGCCGACGCCAGCACCACCACGGACAGCGTGGTCACCGCCCGCATGGCCCAGCGCGGGCGCCGCCGTGGCCGTACCGCCGGACGGCCGGTACGTGAGCGGCCCTGTGCGGGACGCGGTGGGCGGCGGCGCGGACCGGCGGGTGACCGGGGTGGCGTGCTGGACATGGGGGGACACCTCCGGCGGAGCCTGGGCGAGCGGCCTGCCGGGATGCAGGCCCCGGCCGTGAGCACGGTAGGCCCATACGATCTGCGACCTGGCGCCAGCGCACCCGGCGGCGCGCGAGCGTGTCCCCCGTTCGCGGTAACGTGAGCACCGATGAACGCCAACTCCGAGATGCAGCTCCCCGCCGTTTCCGTGATCATGCCCGTCCTCAACGAGGAACGGCATCTGCGCGGAGCCGTCCACGCGATCCTCGCGCAGGAGTACGCCGGTGAGATGGAGGTCGTGATCGCCCTCGGCCCCTCCACGGACCGCACGGACGAGATCGCCGCCGCCCTGGTCGCCGAGGACCCCCGCGTCCACACGGTGCCCAACCCGACCGGGCGTACCCCCGCCGCGCTCAACGCCGCCATCAAGGCGTCCCGTCACCCGATCGTGGTACGCGTCGACGGCCACGGCATCCTCTCCCCGAACTACATCGCCACCGCCGTACGGCTCCTCGCGGAGACCGGCGCGCAGAACGTCGGCGGCATCATGCACGCCGAGGGCGAGAACGACTGGGAGCACGCCGTCGCCGCCGCGATGACCTCGAAGATCGGCGTCGGCAACGCCGCGTTCCACACGGGCGGCGCGGCCGGTGCCGCCGAGACCGTCTACCTCGGGGTGTTCCGGCGCGAGGCACTGGAGCGGCAGGGCGGCTACAACGAGGAGTTCATCCGTGCCCAGGACTGGGAGCTGAACTTCCGCATCCGCGAGGCCGGCGGCCTGATCTGGTTCTCGCCGGAGCTGAAGGTGTCGTACCGCCCGCGTCCGAGCGTGCGCGCCCTCGCCAAGCAGTACAAGGATTACGGCCGTTGGCGGCATGTCGTCGCCCGGTACCACGCCGGCTCCATCAACCTGCGCTATCTCGCCCCGCCGGTGGCGGTGTGCGCCATCGCGGCGGGCCTCGTGGTGGGAGCGCTGCTCACGCCGTGGGGGCTGGTGATCCCGGGCGGGTATCTCGCGGCGATCGCCGCCGGGTCGCTGCCCGCGGGCAAGGGGCTGCCGCTCAAGGCCCGCCTCCAGATCCCCGTGGCCCTCGCCACCATGCACATGTCGTGGGGCTTCGGCTTCCTGACCAGCCCGAAGTCCCTGGCCAGGAAGGTCATCGCGTCCCGCCGCCCGGCGGTGCTCAGCGCGAGCTGAACACCACCGAGGGGGCGCGGGCTCACCGGGGGTGGTGCGGGTCCACCGGGTGTGGTTCCGGTTCACCGGGTGTGGTTCCGGTTCACCGGGTGTGGTTCCGCTGCACCGGCTGTGGTTCCGGTTCACCAGGTGTAGTTCGGGTTCACCTTCATGCACGCCGTGTCGTCCGCGCCGTTGAGCGGGTTCGCGGACTCGGGCATGGTGTCGTCGGCCTCCGGCGCCTGGTACGTCGTACCCTCACGCCAGTCCGCGCCCACGACCAGGGTGACCCCCGTGACGTCCGTGGTCTTCTGCACGGCGTCCGCCGGGACGCCCAGCGCCGCCGCCACCCGGTGGGCGTCGCCCTCCAGGTCGGTGCTCGGGTAGCGCACCACGGTCCGCTCCTCGCTCAGCGCGGACGACTGATCGGCGAACGCGTCACCGAAACCCTGCTCCACCAGCAGAGCGGCCACCGTGCTCGCCCGCCCGCTCGCCGGTCCGAGCACATCGGTACGGGTGCCGTTCTGCACCTGTACGGCGATCTCGGCGTCGTCGGCCGCCGGATCGGTGGGCGCCGGGGGCTCCTCGGCAGGTCCCTTCGGCCCGTCCTTGCCGTCCAGCGCGATGTCCTCGCGCACCAGCCGGAACACCTGCTCGGCGTCCTCGGTCGGCTCGACCCGCGCGCCCACGTACCGGTTGGGCATCGTCGTCATCGTGATCCGCTCCGGCTCGACCTTGCGCAGCTCGTTGCTGAGGTCGTACAGCTTCTTGACGGTGTCCAGGCCCTCATCGACGGTGAGTGCCCGCGTCGCCTCCTCGACCAGCCGGCGCAGCTTGTTGGGGCTGCTCAGGGTGGCGTTCGCGCGCAGCTCGCGGACCATCGAGTTCATGTACATGTGCTGCGCCTCGGCGCGGGCCAGATCGCTGCCGTCCTCGAAGCCGTAGCGGGTGCGCAGCCACTGGAGGGCCTGCTCGCCCTGGATCGAGGTGGTGCCTTCCGCCAGCTTCAGCCCGGAGCCCTTGCCGTCGCTGCTGCGGGAGTGGATGTTGGCGTCCACGCACACCGGCACCCCGCCGATCGCGTCGGCCATGCTCACCACGCCCGCGAAGTCGACCATGATGAAGTGGTCGATCCGGATGCCGGTCAGCTCCTCCCAGGTCGCCACCGCACACCCCGGACCGCCGTGGCTCAGGCTCTGATTGGTCATCACCCGGCCGTCGCTCGCCGGGTACACCGTGCCGTCGTCGGGGTCCGTGCACTGGGGGATCTGCACCAGAGTGTCCCGGGGCATGCTGATCACCGACATGTTGGTGCGGTCCGCCGACAGATGCAGCAGCATCTGCACATCCGCGAGCGGCGCCGAGCCGAACGTCTCCTTCGCGCCGCCCAGCTCCTGGTTCTCCGCGGTGTCCCGGGCGTCGGAGCCGATGAGCAGGATGTTCAGCGGGGTCTGCCCGGCGGCGTTCGGGGTGGGCGCGGCGACCGCGGTGTCACCGAGGTTGAGATGGTCCTTCCTGAGGTTGTCGTTGAGTCGCTCGTAATACAGGTATCCGGCCCCGGCCACACCGAGCACGACGACGGCGAGCCCACCGGCGACCCACCGCAGAACCCGGCGACGGAGTTGGCGATGGCGACGCGGGGCTACGTCTATGTCGGCGTCGTTGCCCAGGTCCGGGTCGGCGTCTATGTCCGGGTCGGTTTCCGGCTCGGTTTCCGGGCCGGTTTCCGGGCCGGTGTCCGCCGGTTCGTCGGTGCGGCGGGCGGGCGTGAGCGTTCCCTCACTCTGTCCCCCTCGCTCCGTTCGCCCCCCTCGCACACGTTGCTGCGTCATTGCGTCCGTCCTCCCCACCCTTGCGCGGTACGGGGATCAGTGACCCGCGGAGCAGGTCTACACCAGAACAGCTGCGATCTTTTCGAGCAGGTCCCGGGCGGGCAACCCTCGCCTGCGTGACCTGTGTCACCAGCGGTAAGGCGCGTACACCTCCATGCACGGGCTGTCGTCGGAGCCGTTGATGGCGTCGGCGCTGTCGGGAATGTCCCCGGCCTTCGGCGCCTGCTGCTTCGGGTACGCCGTACCGTCCCGCCAGTCGGAGCCCACCACGAGCGTGACCCCCGAGACCTCGGTCGACCGACGCACCGAACTCAGCGGAATCCCCAGGGAGGTGGCGACCCGCTGGGCATCGCCCGCCAGCTCGGCGCTCGGGTACGAGACCTCCGTACGCTCCTGGGCGAGCGACCCCGACGGATCGGCCACCGCGCGGGTGAACCCCGCCCCGACGAGCTGCTCCGTGATCGCCCCGGCCCGCCCGGGGACGGCCGCCTCGGCATCGGTGCGGGTGCCGTTGCGCACCTGTACGGCGATCTCGGCATCCGGCGCGGACGGATCGGTGGCCGCCTGCCCGCCGCCGTTCTCATCGGCCTTCTCGTCCGCCGGGGCCTTCGACGACCCCGACTTCTCGCCATTGGCGTCGAAGGGGACGTCGTCGCGGAGCATCGCCCACATCTGCTCGGCGTCGGCGGCGTCGGGGATGACATGGTTCTCGTCCTGCGGGTCCTGGACGTTCGGCATGGTCGTCATGGTGATGCGGTCCGTCGGGACGGTCTTGAGCTGCATCCCGAGGTCGTAGAGCTTCTTGACCGAGCCGATCTCCTCGGAGACCGTCAGCGAGTCGGTGGCCGACTCCGCCAGGCCCATCAACCTGCCGGTGTCGCTGAACACGCTCTGCTGCTTCAGGGTGCGGATCATCGAGTTCAGATACATGTGCTGGGCGCGGGCGCGCAGCAGATCACTGCCCCAGGCGTGCCGGGTACGCAGCCACTGGAGCGCCTGTTCGCCCTGTACCTTCTGCTTCCCCTTCCGCAGCTTCAGCCCGGAGCCGCCGGACATGCCGGGCAGCGGCCGGTCCCACACGTTCTGCTGGACGCAGACCTCGACGCCGCCGATGGCGTCCGCCATGCTCACCACGCCGGCGAAGTCGATCGTCATCCAGTGGTCGATGTAGACACCGGTGAGGTTCTCCCAGGTGGCGAGCGTGCAGCCGGCGCCGCCGCGGCCCAGGGACTCGTTGATGATGGCGTTGGTCGCGGGGTAGGTCTCGCCGCTCTCGGGGTCCTTGCACTCCGGTATGTCGACCCGGGTGTCGCGCGGGACGGTCACCACGGACGCGCTTTGGCGGTCGGCGGAGAGATGGATCAGCATCTGTACATCGCCGAGCGGGGGACTGTCCCGGTTGTCGCGGCTGCCGCCCAGCGCCACGTTCGCGTCGGAGGCGCGGCTGTCGGAGCCGATGAGCAGGATGTTCAGCGGGGTCTGCCCGGCGGCGTTCGGCGCGGTGCGCTCCGCCTTGGAGTCGCCGCTGCTGCGTTCGCCCTTCTCCAGATTGCCGTTGAGGTGCTGGTAGTAGAGGTATCCGGCACCGGCCGTCCCGAGGATCACCACGGCGAGCGTGCTCGCGGACCAGCGCAGCAGCCGCCCTCCCGACCGGGAACGGTCCCGTGAACCGGATCGGTCCCGCCGCGCGCCGCGTGTGCCGCGTGTGCCGCGCGTCCCACGGGCGCCGCGCGGGCCACGGGCGGTCAGCGGCATGGTGTCATCGACGTCGGGCGCGTCCCCCCGCACCTTGCTCCCGCTCAACTCCCCGCCCCTCCCAGCCCCTCGAACCCACTCTCACCCCACCACCCGGCCCCAGGCCAGGCCCACCGATACCGATCGGCTACCTGTCAGACCCTTGAGCCCACGTAGTGGTTGGCCACGCCACGGTAAAAATCCCACGCGGGGTTGGCTGAGGGGCGTAGGGGCAACAGGAGAGACCCGGGTGGGCAGGGGAGTGACGGGGGCGGTGGGGGAGGAGGAGGCGGTTGACGGTCAGGGAGAACGCCGAAGGGCCCAGCCCCCAGGGGCGCGGGGAACTGCGCGACCAGCCCCACCCACCCGAACCGAACACCGAACACCGAAAGCTACCCACCCCCGACAAACCCGGCATCGCATCGCGCGAGCGACTAGCTGGCGCAGAGCACCTCATCCGCCGTCGACTTCTCCACATCGGGCGCCTCGGCAGGCGCGGTGAGAGAAGTCCCCGGCCCCTCGAAGTCCTTCCCGAGGATCAACGTCATCGTCGGCTGCCCCTGGGAGTTGGTCACACTCTCCCCCGGCTTCATCGCGGACCCCGAGAGCCCCATGATCTCGGCGAGCTTCCGCGCCTGATCGGCCTGATCCGGCGCGTACTCCAGCGTCGTGGTGGCCTGCTCCGCGGTCGCGTTCCCCGCGTTCTCGGACTTGACGACGCCCTCCTCGATCTGGAGCCAGGACAGCGTGGTCCCCGCCGACCCGTCCTCCGCACCCCCGTTGAGGACCTGCACCCGTACCTCCGAGGCGTCGGACTGGGGGCCTTCGAGCCGTTCGGCGATCTCCGCCTTCTCGGCCGCGGCGGCGGCGGCCTCCTGCTCCTTGACCTCGGTGAAGGAGACGTCGTTGTTGATGGCGTCGAAGACCTCGGGCGCCTTGGTCTCGTCCACCACGACGGTGACCGGGGTCGGCTCGGCCGGGTTGTCTATGACCGGGACGGTGGTGAAGGTGATGTTCTTCGTCGGCACCTTCTTCAGCTCCAGCGCCACATCCGTGAGCGTGCTGACCTTGCCGATGCCGGTGTCCACGGTGAGCGCGTCGGTGGCCGCCTCGGCGAGGCTGAGCAGCTTGCTCGGGCTGGTCAGCGTGTCGCTGGAGGAGATCTTGCGCATCAGCGACGCCAGGAACTGCTGCTGCACCTTGATCCGGTCCAGGTCACCCTGGTTGCCCCAGCTGTGCCGGGTCCGTACGAACGCCAGCGCCTGCTCGCCCTCGATCACGGACTTGCCCTCCGGCAGCACCAGCTTGGAGTCCGGGTCGTTGACCGCCTCCTCCACACAGACCTCGACACCGTCGACGGCCGTGGTGAGCGTCTTGATCGCGTTGAAGTCGGCCATCATGAAGTGGTCCGGCTTGATGCCGGTGACTTCTTCGACGGTCCGCATGGTGCAGCCCGCGTCCCGGCCCTCCTGGCCCAGGCTGGTGTTGAAACGGACGCCGGGGCTGCCCGCGACGATCTCCTCGGTGCCGTCCTCCTGCTGGGTCGGGCAGTCCGGGATGTCGACGATCAGGTCGCGCGGGATGCTGAGCGCGGTGGCGTTCGTCCGGTCCTTGGAGACATGCAGCAGGATCGTGGTGTCCGCGTGTCCGGCGCTGCCGGTGTCGCCGTAGCCGTCATTGCCCTCACCGGTGCGTTTGTCGGTACCGATGAGCAGGATGTTGAACGCCTCGTCCTTGGAGAAGTTCCCGGAGCCCGCGTCGCCGACATCCGTCGTACTGACGTTGCCTTCCAGATGGCGCAGATACAGATAGCCGGAGACGCCGACCGCGAGCAGGACGAGGGCCATCGAGCCGCCGGTCCACATCAGCGCCTTCTTCGTCCGCGCCTTCTTCGCCGGGCGCCGTCCACGCCGTCCGGGCGCCGGCTCCTCGGGAGCGGTCCGGCGGCGGCGCGGCCCGGGGACGTCCCGGCCGGGCGCCACCCGTCCGGGAGCCTCACGCGTCTCACGACTCACCGAGGTCTGCTCGTCCGCCCGGCCCTGGTCCGTCCGGCTCTGCCCCGAGCGGGATTTCCCGGCTCGGGTCTGCCCGGCAGCCCGGGACTCCCGGCCGGTCCGCGCCGCATTTCCCGAGCGCGACGGTCTGCCCGTTCTGCGCTGCCCGGGAACCGGCGACTGCGGTGAGGAAGTGCTCAGTCGCAGTTCGTATTCGCCGGTGTTCGGATTGAGCACCCACTGGTCTGCGGGATCGACATTCTCCGCCCGCCCACGGCCTTGCGCGTCCACGGTTGTCCGAATCCTCCGTCGGGGCCACGCGGCGCCTTCCCCCTCAAAGGCGCTCGGGTCTCGTACATACGGTGCTCGACACCACGGCGATCGCGGGTCAGGTACACCGAAGCGCTCACACTATCCGCCCAGTTCGGCGTCCAGCGACGGCGGGCCGGAATTCCTCGCCCCTACAACTGGGCAATCCAGCCCATTTCTTTGAACACTCGTACGTTCACTTGGCACCCGCTTTACCCGTGACCGGCGCCATGTCTCATCGGCAGCTCTCCTCGGCCGCCGTGTTCCCCCGAAATGTCGGTTCGGCCGACGCGTCGCCCTTCCCGGGCGCGGACTTCTCCGGAGTCTTCTCCTCCGGCGACTTCTTCTCCTGGGCGACCTCGACCGGCGTGTCCGTGCGCAGACGTTCGAAGAGTCGCTCGGCGGCCGGTTCCACGAGCTGATCGCGATTGGCGTCGTCGACGTACGACTCCCTGGGCACCGTAAGGAATTGAACACGCTCGGTGGGGATGTTCCGCAGCCCGCGAACGAGGTCGTACAAACTCCGCAGACTCGCCAGTCCGGGATCGGTGGTGAGGGACGAGGTGGCCGCGTCCAGCACGGGATAGAGCTTCGCGGGATTCAGCAGTACGTCATTGCCGCGCACCTTCTTCACCAGCGCCGCGAGGAACCGCTGCTGGCGGTCCATCCGTTCGGTGTCGCTGCCGTCGCCGAGGGACTTGCGGACCCGGACGTAACCGAGTGCCTGTTCCCCGTCGAGCTTCACCCGGCCCGCGGGCAGCCGCAGTTTGGCCGCCTTGTCGTGAATGGGCTCGGCGAGACAGATCTCGACGCCGTCGAGGGCGTCCACGATCTTCTTGAACCCATTGAAGTCGACGACCAGATGATGGTCGATCCGGATGTCCGTCAGCTTTTCCGCGGTCCGTACGGTGCACGCCGAACCGCCGTTCTCGAAGGCGTGGTTGAACACCGTGAACGCGGGGGAGGTCCGGGTGCCGTCCGGCCCGAGGCAACTCGGCACGTCCACCATCAGATCGCGGGGGATGGACACGGCCGTCGCGCTGCCCCGCCCGGCCGGCAGATGCAGCAGGATCGTGGTGTCGGAGCGCTGGGTGCCGTTGTCCCGCCCATAGGGCCGGTTGCCGGTCCCGGCGCGGGTGTCGGACCCGATGACCAGGATGTTCTGCGCGCCCTTCACCAGCGCGGTGGGCCGCTCCTTCTCGTACCGGGCGAGTTCCCGGGCGGCGGCCTCATCGGCGGTGATGTTCCCGTTCAGCTTGAGATAGACGCCCCACCCGACCCCCGCGCCCACGACCACCAGCCCACCCACGCCGAGCGCGCCCCCCCGCACCCACCGCCGCCGACGCCGCCGCGCCAGCCCGACCCCACTGGCCGACCCCCCGCCTATCCCACCACTCACACCAAACCCCCAAACCCGACCCACGCACCTACGACAATGCCGCGAGCCCCACCCCAGGGCCCCTCGCCGAGGCCCGAACGGGTGACGGAGGGGGGTGGGGGGGGAGTGGCCTGCGGGGCGCGGGGTGTCGGCTGTGCGGTGTGGGGCATGGGGTGTGGCCTCCCGGGCGCGGGCACGGCGACCGCCCGGTGCTGTCACTTGCCGGCAAGGCCATCGCAGGCGATCAGGGGCGCGGGGAACTGCGCGCTCAGCCCCCCACTACCCGCACCCGCCACGGGGACAGAGGCCCCACCGACCTCCCTGTCCCCCGCCGGCAAGGCCAACGCAGGCAATCAGGGGCGCGGGGAACTGCGCGCTCAGCCCCCCCACAACCCGCACCCGCCCCCACACAGCACCCCCACGGCGCCCCCCCCCAGATTTCACCTCCGCACAACCGAAACCCGCTCACTCCCCACCCGAGCGGCCAGCGCCCCCTCACTCAACTCGCCAAGATTCCGGCACAACACCACAGCCCCCCCACCGGCCAACGGCGCGTACAACCCCGCACTGACCCCACCCCACGTGTCATACCCCAGCCCCGACAACAACCGCCCCCCCACCCCACTCAGCCCCAGCTCACCCGCATCCCCCCGAGCCCGCTCGACCACCTCCGCCCCGGACAACGCCTCCCCGGCGACCACCAGCGCGGTCCCCTCCGGATCGACAGGCGCGTACGGCACGAACCGGTCCCCGAAACTCGGCACCTCCACGGCGTAGTCGGCATACCCGGCCGGAGGCCCCGGCACGAACCGCCGCCCCAGCGGCGCCAGCGACAACGCGTACCGCTCCCCCCGGCACGCGAGCCCCGCCTCGAAGTCCCCCGGCCCGGCCACCACGTAATCCGCCGATCCCGGATCCCCGCCCAGGTCGGCGACCACCCCCACCGACGAACAGGCCAGCAGCCACACCGCGGTCTGCCAGTGCGCGGGCAGCAGCAGGGCAACCCGTTCACCGGGCTCCGCGGACATCCCGTCCTGGAGCAGATTCGACGTCTTGGCCACCCAATTGGCGAAGGTGGCGACGGACAGTTCCACGCGTTCGCCGGTGGCATCGTCGTAGAAGGTCACGAACGGGCGGGCCGGATCCGCGGCGAGCGCGGAACGCAGCAGGTCGGCAGGGGTGCGATCGGTGGCGTTCACCCGCGCAAGCGTACGCGCGGCCAAGACCCCGGGCCGAAAGGCCACATCACCGGTTCGGCGGAGCGGGACCTGACGCCCCCGCACTTCCCCGATGGACAGGTTTATATGACTATGTCCACGATCAGGGGCATGCGTGGATACCTTGCCTCCGCCATCGGGGTCACCTGTATGGCCGCCCTCGCCCTCCCGATGACCCTCTCCGAGGCCACGGCGGCACCCCGCCCGGCACCGCTCACCGGCACCACCGACAACACAGCCACCGAATCCACCCCCACCACCCAGACCACCCCTGCCACCCAGACCACCCCCGCCACCCACACCGCCCCATCCACCCGAACCGCCGATTCCGACGCCACCGGCATCCCCGGCAGTACCGAGTCCCTGGACCTCGCCCCGCTCTCCCGCGACCGCGCCCTCGGCGCCACCCTCCAGGGCCTGCCCCGCAGGGACGTACAGAACTTCTCCCTCCTGGGCGTCATCTGGGACGACCCGGACACCGAACTGCACGGCCGCGTCCAGGTCCGTACCCGCTCCGCCGCCACCGGCGTCTGGTCCGGCTGGCAGGACCTGGAGACGCACAACGCCGAGCACGCCGCCGACCCCGACACCGCCGAACGCTCCTCGCCCCGCGTCCGGGGCGCCACCGCACCGCTGTGGGTGGGGGAGTCGGACGGCGTGGAGGTACGCGTCCAGGCCCAGGCGGACAAGAGCGCCCCCGGCGAGGCCGCGACCCACGCCGGACCCGAGACCCTCCTCCCGGCGGGCCTGCGCATCGAACTGATCGACCCGGGCAAGGCGGACGCCCCCCAGTCCACCCCCGCCACCGCGTCCGGCGCCTCTGGCACAGCGGGCACATCCGGCGCCACCGCCGCGGAACCCCTGGAGATCCCGGCCCTGACCCGCACCGACACCGAACGCGAACTCGCCCTGGTAACCGGCGCGGCGGCCCCGCAGGCGAAGCCGTACATCGGCCCCCGTCCGAAGATCGTCACGCGCAAGGGCTGGGGCGCGGACGAGACCCTGCGGGAGAAGACGTTCCTCTACACGAACAAGGTCAAGGCCGCCTTCGTTCACCACACGGCCACCGGAAACAACTACACCTGCTCCCAGGCGTCCTCCGTCATTCGCGGTATCTACCGCTACCACGTGGGGAGCATGGGCTGGCGGGACATCGGCTACAACTTCCTCGTCGACAAGTGCGGAAACATCTACGAGGGCCGCGCCGGGGGCGTGGCGAAGCCGGTGCTCGGCGCGCACACCCTCGGCTTCAACGCCGACAGCATGGGGATCGCCGTCATCGGCAGCTACAGCTCCACCAAGCCCGCCGGATCCGCCGTGACGGCCATCGCGCGGCTCAGCGCCTGGAAGCTGGGCATCTCGGGCGCCAACCCGAAGGGGACGACGTACCTGAAGTCGGGTGGCGGCAATCTCTACAAAAAAGGTAAGAATGTGCGACTGAACGTGATCTCCGGCCACCGGGACGGCTTCGCGACGGACTGCCCCGGCGGACAGCTGTACGGCAAGCTCGGTACCGCCCGTGCCGACGCGGCGCGTCTGCAAGGGCGCTGAGACAGCCGTAGGTACGGAGACCATGTCGGTGGGGGGCACGTTCACAGCCGTCGGGGGGAAGGCTCGCTGACACCGCACGGCCGTCGAAGGCGCGGAAACCCGTCCGTACAAAGCATCTGCACAACCGTCTGCATACACTGACCGGCCGAAAGACAGTTCGGCCGGTCCCGGCAGAAAGCAGAGACGACAGGTGACAGAAGCGATCCTTCTGGTCGGCGGCAAGGGCACCCGGCTGCGCCCGCTCACGGTGCACACACCGAAGCCGATGGTCCGGGCGGCGGGGGTGCCGTTCCTCACGCACCAACTGGCGCGGGCGCGCGCGGCGGGCGTCGAGCACATCGTGCTCGCCACGTCCTATCTGGCCGAGGTCTTCGAACCGTACTTCGGCGACGGCTCGTCGCTCGGACTGCACATCGAGTACGTCACGGAGGACGAGCCCCTCGGCACGGGCGGCGCGATCCGCAACGTGGCGTCCCGGCTGCGTTCGGCCCCCGACGAACCCATCCTCGTCTTCAACGGCGACATCCTGACGGGCCTGGACATCAGGGCGCTGGTGGATACCCACGAACGCACCGGGGCGGACGTCTCCCTGCACCTCACCAAGGTGACGGACCCGCGCGCGTACGGTCTCGTCCCCACGGACGCGACGGGCAGGGTGACAGCGTTCCTGGAGAAGCCGCAGACCCCGGAGGAGATCGTCACCGACCAGATCAACGCGGGGGCGTACGTGTTCCGCCGCGCGGTGATCGACACGATCCCGGCGGGCCGCCCGGTGTCGGTGGAACGCGAGACGTTCCCCGACCTCCTGTCCGCCGGAGCCCACCTCCAGGGCATGGTCGACTCGACGTACTGGCTGGACCTCGGCACCCCGGCGGCCTTCGTGCGCGGCTCGGCGGACCTGGTCCTGGGCAGGGCCCCGTCCCCGGCGGTCCCCGGCCGCCGCGGCGAACGCCTGATCCTCCCCACCGCCCGCGTGGCCCCCGACGCCAAGCTCTCCGGCGGTACGGTCGTCGGCGAGGGCGCGCTGGTCGCCGAGGGCGCCCGGGTCGTCGGCAGCACCATCCTCCCCGGCGCCGTCATCGAACCCGGCGCGGTCATCACCCACTCCCTCATCGGCACCGGCGCCCGCGTCGGCGAACGCTCCATACTCACCGACACGGTCATCGGCGACGGCGCCTTCGTGGGCCCCGACAACGAACTCCGATCCGGCGCCCGAGTCTGGTGCGACGCCCGAATCCCCCAGGGAGCCCTCCGCTTCTCCTCCGACCGCTAGCCCGAACCAGCCACGCGCGGCAGCTCGCCCCAGCTCCCCCAGCTCCCATGGCTGGAGGCACCCGGGCAGCGCCGGTTCGCGACCCGCCCCGACCCGCACCCTCACCCCGCTCACCTGCACAACGCCGGGCAACACCCGCACCCCCCCGCACCAACCCCCCGCACCAACCCCCCGCACCAACCCCCCGCACCAACCCCCCGCACCAACCCCCCGCACCAACCCCCCGCC
>NZ_JBHYUG010000013.1:0-142010 GCF_042749375.1 Streptomyces sp. NPDC059477
AGCGACGGCTGGGCGCTGTTGGTGCTCGCTCTGAGTGGGATCAGCGACTACCTGGACGGCAAGCTCGCTCGGCGCTGGAATCAGATCAGCAGCCTTGGCCGGCTTCTCGATCCGGCCGCTGACCGGCTCTACATTTTGTCGACTCTGGTCGGACTGACATGGCGTGAGATCCTGCCCATCTGGTTGACGGCTGTACTGCTGGCGCGGGAGCTGGTTCTCCTGGTGATGGTGGGAATCCTCCGTCGGCACGGCTATCCGCCGCCCCAGGTGAACTTCCTCGGGAAGGCGGCTACCTTCAACCTGATGTATGCGTTCCCCCTGCTCCTGCTCAGTGACGGAAGTGGATGGATCGCGTCACTGGCTGCTATTTTCGGATGGGCGTTCGCCGGATGGGGTACAACCCTGTACTGGTGGGCAGGAGTGCTGTATGTGGTGCAAGTCCGCCGTCTGGTTCGTGCGGACGCCACGGCCGATTGAGCTCGCCGATTGGTGCGGCCCGTAACGGCGCGATGGCCCGCAGAGGAAAAGTGCGGGACAATTCGGACGGGTGAAGTCGGCTAGACCGTCGTCTCTTAGAGGAGGACGCTTCCGACATGAAGGCCGTCGTGATGGCCGGTGGCGAGGGCACACGCCTTCGCCCTATGACCTCAAGCATGCCCAAGCCGCTCCTGCCGGTAGTCAACCGGCCGATCATGGAGCACGTTCTGCGGCTGCTCAAAAGGCATGGGCTCAACGAGACAGTGGTAACCGTCCAGTTCCTGGCATCGCTCGTCAAGAACTACTTCGGTGACGGTGAAGAGCTCGGAATGGAGCTCACCTATGCCAACGAGGAGAAGCCACTCGGTACCGCCGGAAGCGTCAAGAACGCCGAGGAGGCGCTGAAGGACGATACCTTCCTCGTCATCTCCGGTGATGCGCTGACCGACTTCGATCTGACCGAGCTGATCAATTTCCACAAGGAGAAGGGTGGGCTCGTCACCGTCTGTCTGACGCGTGTCCCCAATCCGCTGGAATTCGGCATCACCATCGTCGACGAGGACGGCCAGGTCGAGCGGTTCCTGGAGAAGCCGACCTGGGGTCAGGTCTTCTCCGACACCGTGAACACCGGTATCTACGTCATGGAGCCCGAGGTCTTCGACTATGTCGAGGCGGACGTTCCCGTGGACTGGTCCGGCGATGTGTTTCCGCAGCTGATGAAGGAAGGCAAACCCATCTATGGGTTTGTGGCCGAGGGCTACTGGGAGGACGTCGGCACGCACGAGAGCTATGTGAAGGCGCAGGCCGATGTCCTGGAGGGCAAGGTCGACGTCGAGATCGACGGGTTCGAGATCTCGCCCGGAGTCTGGGTCGCGGAGGGCGCGGAAGTCCATCCGGACGCGGTGCTGCGCGGGCCGCTCTACATCGGCGACTACGCCAAGGTCGAGGCCGGGGCGGAGATCCGTGAACACACGGTGGTCGGATCGAACGTCGTCGTGAAATCCGGGGCCTTTCTGCACAAGGCCGTGGTGCACGACAACGTGTATGTGGGACAGCACAGCAATCTGCGGGGCTGTGTCGTCGGGAAGAACACCGACATCATGCGGGCAGCCCGGATCGAGGACGGGGCGGTCATCGGGGACGAGTGCCTGGTCGGTGAAGAATCGATCGTTCAGGGCAATGTGCGGGTCTATCCCTTCAAGACCATCGAGGCCGGCGCCTTCGTCAACACCTCGGTGATCTGGGAGTCGAGAGGACAGGCGCACCTGTTCGGGGCCCGGGGTGTCTCCGGGATTCTCAACGTGGAGATCACGCCGGAACTGGCGGTGCGGCTCGCGGGCGCGTACGCGACGACCCTGAAGAAGGGGTCGACCGTCACCACTGCGCGGGATCACTCCCGTGGCGCCCGGGCGCTGAAGCGGGCGGTGATCTCCGCCTTGCAGGCCAGTGCCATCGACGTACGGGATCTGGAGAACGTACCGCTGCCTGTGGCGCGGCAGCAGACTGCTCGGGGGAGTGCTGGTGGGATCATGATCCGGACGACGCCCGGGGTGCCTGATTCGGTGGACATCATGTTCTTCGACGGGCAGGGCGCGGATCTGTCGCAGGGCAGTCAGCGGAAGCTGGACCGGGTCTTTGCGCGGCAGGAGTACCGGCGGGCGTTCCCTGGGGAGATCGGGGATCTGCATTTTCCGGCCAGTGTCTTCGATTCGTACACGGGTTCGCTGCTGCGGAATGTGGACACGACCGGGATCGCGGAATCCGGGCTGAAGGTCGTGGTCGATGCTTCGAACGGTAGTGCGGGGCTGGTGTTGCCGAGTCTGCTGGGCAAGCTCGGAGTGGACTCGCTGACGATCAACCCCGGTCTGGACGAGTCGCGGCCCACGGAGTCGGCGGACGCGCGGCGGTCGGGGCTGGTGCGGCTGGGTGAGATCGTGGCCTCCGCGAGGGCGGCGTTCGGGGTGCGGTTCGACCCGGTCGGTGAGCGGCTGTCGCTGGTCGATGAGAAGGGACGGATCGTCGAGGACGACCGGGCCCTGCTGGTGATGCTCGATCTGGTGGCCGCCGAGCGGCGCAGTGGGCGGGTGGCACTGCCGGTGACGACGACCAGGATCGCCGAGCAGGTGGCGGCGTACCACGGCACGCAGGTGGAGTGGACGACCACCTCGCCCGACGATCTGACGCGGGTCGGGCGGGATGAGTCGACGATCTTCGGCGGGGACGGCCGGGGCGGGTTCATCGTCCCGGAGTTCAGCAGTGTCTTCGACGGCACGGCGGCGTTCGTACGGCTGATCGGGCTGGTGGCGCGGACGCAGCTCACGCTGAGCCAGATCGATGCGCGGATCCCGCGTGCGCACGTCCTGAAACGGGATCTGGCGACCCCGTGGGCGGTCAAGGGTCTGGTGATGCGGCGGGTCGTCGAGGCGGCCGGAGATCGCTTCGTGGACACCACGGACGGGGTGCGGGTGGTGGAGACCGACGGGCGCTGGGTGATGGTGCTGCCCGACCCGGCCGAGGCCGTCACCCATCTGTGGGCGGAGGGGCCGGACGATGCCTCCGCGCAGGCCCTGCTCGACGAGTGGGCGGCCGTGGTGGACAGCGCCGGGCGGTAGAGCGCGGCACGCGCGTAGGGCCATTCGGAGGTAGTGGCCGCGACGTGCGACGATGTGCGGCATGCCGCAGCAGCCCCCCATTCGGAGCACTCCCGCGCGCGTGCGTGCGTCACGCCCGGACGCGTCCATGTCGCTGCTCACCAATGTGATGGACCACAGCCTCGACGACGGATACGCCGAGGCCGCGGCACGCAGGGAGGCCGCGGGTGAGGGGGGCCTGCCGAGGACGTTGCGCGCGAAGCTGGGGCTCGCCGCGGGGCTCGTACTGGCGGCCCTGGTGGTGACCGTGGGTGCGGCCCAGGCGCGGGTCTCCGCTCCGGTGGTGGCCAAGGAGCGCGAGGAACTGATCGATCGCATCGACCAGGAGACCACGGCGGCGGACGACCTGGAGAGCACCGTCGAGCGGCTGCGTGACGATGTGGCGGCGCGGCAGCGGGAGGCGCTCCGGCAGAGCGGGGACGGCGACGGGACCGATCTGGTGGGCATCCTGGCCGGTGCCGTCGAGGTCCATGGTCCCGGTGTGAAGCTGGTCGTGAACGACGCGAAGGAGGCTTCCGCCGAGGGCGGTTCGAATCCGCGCGGGACGTCGGGTTTCTCCGACACGGGCCGGGTGCGTGACCGGGACATGCAGCGCGTGGTCAACGGGCTGTGGGAGTCGGGTGCCGAGGCCATCTCCATCAACGGGCAGCGCTTGACGGCGCTGTCGGCGATCCGGGCCGCGGGTGACGCGATACTGGTCGACAACCGGCCTCTGGTGCCCCCGTACACGGTGCTCGCGGTGGGGGACGGGGACAGGATGAGCACCCGGTTCCAGAACGGTGCGGACGGGCTGTATCTGCATGCCCTCCAGGAGAACTTCGGGGTCCGGACGGCGATTTCCGTTCATGAGGACCTCCTTCTGCCGGGCGCTCCCAGCGTGCTGGTGCGTACCGCGCGGCCCGGCACCGAGAGCGCGGAGCCGAAAACCGAGACTGAGAAAGGCACATCGTGATCGCCGTACTGGGCCTCGTCGTGGGAGTCGTGGCCGGATTGTTGGTCCGGCCCGAGGTTCCGGCGGTCGTCGAGCCTTACCTGCCGATCGCCGTGGTGGCGGCACTGGACGCTGTCTTCGGGGGACTGCGGGCCATGCTCGACGGCATCTTCGACGACAAGGTCTTCGTGGTGTCGTTCCTGTCGAACGTGGTCGTCGCCGCGCTGATCGTGTTCCTGGGCGACAAGTTGGGCGTGGGCGCCCAGTTGTCGACCGGGGTCGTGGTCGTGCTCGGTATCCGGATCTTCTCCAATGCCGCGGCGATCCGCCGGCATGTCTTCCGGGCGTGAGGCCATGAGCAACCAGCATGGGGTGCACGGAAGTCCGCTGCGCAAGGAGCTGCCCCAGGAGATCCCCGCGCAGCCCGGTTCCGTCGAGGAGCCCGAGCGGCGGGGTGAGCCGTCGCTGACCGGCCGGCAGCGGCTGGCGCAGGGGCTGTGGCCGCCACGGGTGACGCGTGCGCAACTCATCGTCGCGCTGTTGCTGTTCGGGCTCGGATTCGGGCTCGCCGTCCAGGTCGCTTCGCACAGTGACGGCGACAGCGCTCTGCGTGGTGCCCGGCAGGAGGATCTTGTGCGCATCCTCGATGAACTGGACGACCGAACTGAGCGTCTTGAGGACGAGAAGCAGGGTCTTGAGAAGCAGCGGGACGAACTGGAGAACAGCTCGGACCAAGCGGAGGAAGCCCTCAGGCAGACGGTCGAGAAGGAACGGCAACTGGGCATCCTGGCGGGCACGGTGGCCGCCCAGGGGCCCGGAATCACCATGACCATCGAGGACACGAAGGGGACGGTCGAGGCGAACATGCTGCTCGACGCGATCCAGGAACTGCGCGCCGCCGGAGCGGAGGCGATCCAGGTGAACGGCGTGCGCGTGGTGGCGGACACCTATCTGACGGATTCCGGGAACGGAGTCGGCGTCGACGGGAACAAGATCAACGCGCCCTATCGTTTCCAGGTCATCGGCAAGCCGCAGGATCTGGAACCGGCGCTCAACATCCCAGGAGGCGTGGTGCAGACGCTTGAGAAGGAGCAGGCCACGGTGACCGTCGAGCGGGCGGACAAGATCGTCGTGGACGCCTTGCGAGCCGTGGAGCAGCCTGACTACGCTCGGTCGTCCTCCCCGTGAACCGGGGGTGCATGGGGGGCGTCGCAGCAGGGCATGAGGTTGCGGGGGGTCGGCGCACCGAACATGTGGTGCGTGGTGGAAACTGTCCGGTGGTTACGGACGTTGTGAGGGTGTCCGGGTCAGCCGGAGTATGCAGTCAGGGTTCGTCCTGCCCCACGGGCGGGTCTGTTTCGGTCAAGGGGAATCGCCCGTGAAGTTGTTTGCGAAGTTGTTCGGCAAGAGCTCGCGAGAGGGCAGCGGCAACGCGACGGCCCGCCATCGCGCACAGCCCGACGCGGAAGGGCAGCGCCCGCTGTTCCGGGACCAGGTGGGTGGTCCGGGCGCGCCGTCGGTTGACCCTGCCCAGTCCGGAGGCATAGGTTTCGGGCAACCGTCAACCTCAAGTACGGGTGGAGGGTTTTCGCCCGATCCGTACGCGTCCCACGCCCCGGCGGGGCAGCCGCGGCAGGAGGATCCGTCGATGTCGGCCCTGGTGTGTTCGAGGTGCGGCAACCGCAACGCGGAGAACAGCCGCTTCTGTTCCAACTGCGGCGCGCCCCTGCGCCCCGGCGTGATCCCCGAGCGGGCGTCCGAGACGACGTCCACGATCTCGATCAGCGGCCTTGAGGCGTACGACTCCGAGGTCACCGGGCAGACCCAGATCCCGGCCCTGTCGCCCGAGGCGCAGGCCGCGGTCGACGCGCTGCCGCTGGGCTCGGCCCTGCTGGTGGTGCGCCGCGGGCCGAACTCCGGGAGCCGCTTCCTGCTGGACAGCGACCTGACCACGGCCGGGCGCCATCCGCAGAGCGACATCTTCCTGGACGACGTGACCGTCTCGCGCCGCCATGTCGAGTTCCGGCGTGCCCCGGACGGATCCTTCACGGTCGCCGACGTGGGCAGCCTGAACGGCACGTATGTCAACCGCGAGCGGATCGACCAGGTCGCCCTGCACAACGGCGACGAGGTACAGATCGGCAAGTACCGGCTCGTCTTCTATGCGAGCCGGCAGGTCATCTGACCTCACCGGACACGGTCCGGGAATCCCAGGGAAGGTCCATGCTGCATACACCGAGCGGCGGTGCCGGTCACGGCGCCGCCGCCACGGACAGCGGGCTGATGAGCATCGGCACGGTGCTGAACGTGCTGCGAGAGGATTTCCCCGAGGTCACCATCTCCAAGATCCGGTTCCTGGAGTCGGAGGGACTGATCGAGCCGCAGCGGACCCCCTCGGGGTACCGCAAGTTCAGCGCCGGTGATGTCGAGCGCCTCGGTCAGGTGCTGCGGATGCAGCGGGACCACTATCTGCCGCTGAAGGTGATCCGCGAGCACCTGGAGGCGATGGAGCGCGGCGAGGACGTACGGCTGCCGGCACTGGGCCGGGCGCCGGCCGGTGAGGACGTCTCCGAGCCGTCCGACGCGCCCACGGCCGCCCGGATCGGCCGCGCCGAGCTGCTGGCCGCCGCCGGGATCGGCGAGGAGGAACTCGCGGAATGGGAGTCGTACGGGCTGATCGCCCCCGTCGCGGAGGGCGTGTACGACGCGGAGGCGGCCACCGTGGCCTCGCTGGTGGTGGAACTCGGGCGGTCCGGGATCGAGCCTCGGCATCTGCGGGTGATGAAGGCCGCAGCCGACCGCGAGGCCGGGCTGGTGGACCAGGTGGTGGCGCCGCTGCGGCGGCACCGCAATCCGCAGACCAGGGCTCATGCCGAGGCCCGTACGAAGGAGCTGGCGGGGCTCGCCGTGAAGCTGCACGCGGCGCTGGTGCAGTCCGCGCTCGGGGTACGGCTGCCCTGAGGGGCGCACGTGCCGTCGTGGCATGACCGGATCCGGACCTGTGGACGTCCCGACTACCCAAATATCCCGGGCACGGCCTAGGGTTGCTGTGTGAACGAGCTCGATGTCGTAGGTGTCCGGGTCGAAATGCCCTCCAACCAACCGATCGTGCTCCTGCGTGAAGTGGGAGGCGACCGTTACCTCCCCATTTGGATCGGGCCGGGGGAGGCGACGGCGATCGCCTTCGCCCAGCAGGGCATGGCGCCCGCCCGGCCGCTGACCCACGACCTGTTCAAGGACGTGCTGGAGGCCGTCGGCCAGGAACTCACCGAAGTGCGCATCACGGATCTGCGTGAGGGCGTCTTCTACGCCGAGCTGGTCTTCGCCAGCGGCGTCGAGGTGAGCGCCCGTCCGTCCGATGCCATAGCGCTGGCCCTGCGCACCGGAACGCCGATCTACGGCAGTGACGGAGTGCTCGACGACGCGGGCATCGCGATCCCCGATGAGCAGGAGGACGAGGTGGAGAAGTTCCGCGAGTTCCTCGACCAGATCTCGCCCGAGGACTTCGGCACCAGCAGCCAGTGAGAGACGGACGGCCCGGCGGACACACGGTGTGCGCCGGGCCTTACTGTTTCGGGGACTCGTACCGCTTCGGCCCGGCAATTGCCAGGGGCGTGTGAGAGCGTCCTGCGGCTCACCGTCGGCGCATTCGGCTAGCCTTTCCCCGCGGTGGGGCACGGGAAACCACTCCTGGGGTGATTATCACTCGGCGTGCCGAGTGTGGCGATCGTTGACGCACCCTCGGTGACTGCCTACCGTCGAGAAGGCAGGTCAAGGACGGAGGTCGGCGTGAGAAGCAGCGGCGACGGTACGGCTGGGGGTGCCCCCGGGCGCAGTCTCGGGGAGAGCGGACCGTACCCGCTTCACGGCAGCACGACCGGTCAGGCTGCGCAGCGACCGACGGCCGTGCCCACCAGCGGAGGGGCGACGTCGATGACGTCCGAGCAGATCGGCTACCGCGGTCCGACGGCCTGCGCCGCCGCCGGAATCACCTACCGGCAACTGGACTACTGGGCCCGCACCGGGCTCGTCGAGCCCAGCGTACGGCCCGCGCACGGGTCGGGGACGCAGCGGCTGTACAGCTTCCGGGACGTCGTCGTCCTGAAGATCGTCAAGCGCTTCCTGGACACCGGGGTGTCGCTCCAGAACATCCGGACCACGGTCCAGCATCTGCGCGAGCGCGGTTTTCGCGACCTGGAGCGGATGACGCTGATGAGCGACGGCGCCACGGTCTACGAGTGCACCTCGCCGGACGAGGTGCACGCGCTGCTCCAGGGCGGGCAGGGGATCTTCGGGATCGCCGTGGGTGTGGTGTGGCGGGACGTGGAGAGCGCGCTCTCGCAGCTGCACGGGGAGCGCATCGACACCGGTGAGACGCTCGTCGGGCACAACCCGGCGGACGAACTGGCACGGCGGCGCAACCGGGCCGTCTGAGCGCTTCCGCACCCGGCGTTCCGGGCCCGAGCGCGGCCGTCACGGCGTCGCGTGTCTCGTGGCGGCGGGGCGTTGTCAGTGGTGTGGTGCAGCATCGTAGGTGTGAGGAGAACACCCACGGTCCTGCATCTCGACATGGATGCCTTCTTCGCCTCGGTGGAGCAGGCGTCCAAGCCGAGCCTGCGCGGGAAAGCGGTGATCGTGGGCGGGCTGGGGCCGCGCGGGGTGGTGGCGACCTGCTCCTACGAGGCCCGGGTGTTCGGGGTGCACTCGGCGATGCCCATGGCGCAGGCGCGGCGGCTGGCGCCGAACGCCGCGTATCTGGTGCCCAGGTTCGAGTTCTACCGGTCGATCAGCGAGCAGGTGATGGCGTTGCTGGGGGCGCTGTCGCCGCTGGTGGAGCCGCTGAGCCTGGACGAGGCGTTCGTGGACCTGGAGGCCGGGGGGACGGCCTGGGACAGTGAATCGGCGCGGCTGGCGGGGATCAAGCTGCGCGCGGACATACGCGCCGTCACGGGGCTGACGGGGTCGGTGGGGCTCGCCGCGTCCAAGATGCTGGCGAAGATCGCCTCCGAACAGGCCAAGCCCGACGGGCTGGTGCTGATCGAGCCGGGGACCGAGCGGGCGCTGCTCGCGCCCCTGCCGGTGCGGACACTGCCCGGGGTGGGGCCCGCGACCGGTGATCAGCTGCGCCGGGCCGGGATCACCACGGTCGAGGAGATGGCCGAGGCGGGCGAGGACGAACTCGTCCGGCTGCTCGGCAAGGCGCACGGGCACGCGCTGTACGCCATGGCGCTTGCGCGCGACGACCGGCCCGTGGTCGCGGAGCGGGAGACCAAGTCGGTGTCCGTGGAGGACACCTACGACGTGGACATCCATGACCGGGTACGGGTCGGGCTGGAGGTGCAGCGGCTGGCCGACCGGTGTGTGCGGCGGCTCCGGGAGGCCGGGCTGTCGGGGCGGACGATCGTGCTGAAGGTGCGCCGGTACGACTTCTCGACGCTCACCCGGTCCGAGACGCTGCGGGGTCCCACCGACGATCCGGCGGTGGTGCGGGAGGCCGCCGCGCGGCTGCTGGAGTCCGTGGACACGACGGGTGGGGTGCGGCTGCTGGGGGTCGGGGTCAGCGGGCTCGCCGATTTCACGCAGGAGGACCTGTTCGCGCAGGCCGCGGGGGTGCTGGCGGACGAGCATCCGGAGGAGCGGCCCCCGGACGGGGAGCGGGCGGAAGCGGAGGAGCACGCCGAGCGGCGGTGGCCCGCGGGGCACGATGTGCGACATGCCGGGTTCGGGCACGGGTGGGTGCAGGGGAGCGGGCTAGGGCGGGTGACCGTGCGGTTCGAGACACCGCAGTCGGAGGGGGCGGGGCGGGTGCGGACGTTTCGGACCGAGGATCCGGAGCTGGAGCCGGCGGATCCTTTGCCGTTGGTGGTGGGGGAGCTGGGAGATCTGGGGGTGAGGGGGGTGGGGTGAGGGAGGTTGGGTGCTGGTGCTGGTGCTGGTGCTGGTGCTGGTGCTGGTGTGAAGGGGTGAGGGTGATGGGGGAGGGCTTAGGGCGGGGTGGGTGTTTGAGCCGGATGGGCGGCGTGGGGTGTGTGCCTGTGAGCAGAGTCGGGCGGGGGCTGCGTCCGTGGGGGTGGGGCGCGTCCCGGGTGGGTGAGTGCGTGGGTGGGGGCCGGACGTGGTCCGGCTCCGGTTGTGGAGGGCGGGGTGGGCGGGCCCGTGGATCAGGTGGTCTCGTCCTGGCCCGCGACGCGGCCGAAGTCGTGGTCCGGTGTGGACGGTGGGGTGGCGACGTCCAGACCGTAGTGGTGGTAGAGCTGGAGTTCCTGTTCGGGGGAGAGGTGGCGGCCCACTCCGAAGTCCGGGGCGTCCTTGATCAGGGCGCGGTCGAAGGGGACGTGCAGAGTGCCTTCGATCAGTTCGCTGGGCTCCAGGGGCACGAAGGCGTCCCGGCTGAACAGGCCCGTCCTTATGGCGGCCCACTCGGGCACGCCGGTCGCGTCGTCGAGGTAGATCTCGTCGATCGTGCCGATCTTGGTGCCGTTGCGGTCGAACGCCTTGCGGCCGATCAGGTTGCGCGGATCGATATCGGTCTGCACGGTCCCTCCACGTGGTCGCAACTCATCCGTAAGCACTACGAAAGAGCACATTGGGGAACGCGGCCACTCGAAGACCCGTGCGGAGAGCGCGCTGGTAGGCTGGCGAACGGCTGCTGACCCCGTGCGGGAGAGTCCTCCGGAGAGTCCCGGAGGCGCCGAAGGAGCAAATCCTCCCCGGAATCTCTCAGGCCCCCGTACCGCACGGACGAGGTCACTCTGGAAAGCAGGGCGGTCGCCGACGGCTGCCGCCCTCACCGACGGTGAAAGCCGGACGACTGTCCGGTGAAGCTCTCAGGTTGTGATGACAGAGGGGGAGGCCGTCGGGGCAACCGCGCCGTGGTGCCCCTCGAAGGTCGCGTCAGACCAGGAGGCCTCCGCAATGACCGCCCATCGCACTCCGCTCTCCGAGCTTGAGCAGGGAATCCCCTTCGAACAGCGGCACATCGGCCCGGACCAGGAGGCGCGGGCCAAGATGCTCGCGCAGGTCGGCTACGGCTCGCTGGACGAGCTGACCGCCGCCGCCGTCCCGGACGTGATCAAGAACGCCGAAGCGCTGGACCTGCCGGGCGCGCGCACGGAGGCCGAGGTGCTCGCCGAGCTGCGCTCCCTCGCCGACCGGAATCAGGTGCTCGACCCGATGATCGGGCTCGGGTACTACGGGACGTTCACGCCGCCCGTCGTGCTGCGCAATGTGATGGAGAACCCGGCCTGGTACACGGCGTACACGCCCTACCAGCCGGAGATCTCACAGGGGCGGCTGGAAGCGCTGCTGAACTTCCAGACCATGGTCGCCGACCTCACCGGGCTGCCGACCTCCGGCGCCTCGCTGCTGGACGAGGGCACGGCCGCCGCCGAGGCGATGGCGCTGTCCCGGCGCATGGGCAAGAACAAGAAGGGCCTCTTCCTGGTCGACGCGGACGCGCTGCCGCAGACCATCGCCGTGATCGAGACGCGGGCCGAGCCGACCGGCGTGGAGGTCGTCGTCGCCGACCTGAGCGAGGGGATTCCGGCCGAGGTGGCCGGGCGGGAGATCAACGGCGTACTGATCCAGTACCCGGGCGCCTCCGGGGCCGTACGGGACATCAAGGCGGTGGTCGACCAGGCGCACGGGCTGGGCGCGGTGGTCACCGTGGCCGCCGATCTGCTGGCGCTGACGCTGCTGAAGTCGCCCGGTGAGCTGGGGGCGGACATCGCGATCGGCACGACCCAGCGGTTCGGGGTGCCGATGGCCTTCGGCGGGCCGCACGCCGGATACATGGCGGTGCACGAGAAGTACGCGCGCAGCCTGCCGGGCCGGCTCGTGGGCGTCTCCGTGGACGCGGACGGGAACCAGGCGTACCGGCTCGCGCTCCAGACGCGGGAGCAGCACATCCGGCGCGAGAAGGCGACCAGCAATATCTGCACCGCGCAGGTGCTGCTCGCCGTGATGGCCGGGATGTACGCCGTGTACCACGGGCCCGAGGGGCTGCGCACCATCGCGTGGCGGACGCACCGGTACGCGGCCGTGCTGGCGGCCGGGCTGCGGAACGGCGGGGCGGAGGTCGTGCACGGTGCCTACTTCGACACGGTCACCGTGCGGGCCGAGGGGCGGGCGGCGGAGATCGTGGCCGCCGCGCGGGAGAACGGGGTCAATCTGCGGCTCGTGGACGCCGACCAGGTGTCCATCGCCTGCGACGAGACGACCACGCGGACCCAGCTGCGTGCCGTATGGCGCGCGTTCGGGGTCGAGGGGGACATCGAGGCGCTGGACGCCGGGTCCGGGGACGTCCTGCCGGACGGGCTGCTGCGCAGCGACGAGTTCCTGACCCACCCCGTCTTCCACCGGCATCGCTCCGAGACGGCCATGCTGCGCTATCTGCGCAGGCTGGCCGATCGCGACTACGCGCTGGACCGCGGCATGATCCCGCTGGGGTCCTGCACGATGAAGCTCAACGCGACGACCGAGATGGAGCCGGTGACCTGGCCGGAGTTCGGGCAGCTGCACCCGTTCGCGCCCGCCGAGCAGGCGCAGGGGTATCTGACGCTCATCCGGGAGCTGGAGGAACGTCTCGCCGAGGTCACCGGGTACGACAAGGTGTCGTTGCAGCCCAATGCCGGGTCGCAGGGCGAGCTGGCCGGGCTGCTCGCGGTCCGCGGGTACCACCGGGCCAACGGGGACGCGCAGCGGACCGTGTGTCTGATCCCGTCGTCCGCGCACGGGACCAACGCCGCCAGTGCCGTGATGGCGGGCATGAAGGTGGTCGTCGTGAAGACCGCCGGCGACGGCGAGATCGACGTCGAGGACCTGCGCGCGAAGATCGAGCAGCACCGGGACGAACTGGCCGTGCTGATGATCACGTACCCGTCGACCCATGGGGTGTTCGAGGAGCATGTCGCCGACATCTGCGCCCAGGTGCACGAGGCCGGTGGGCAGGTGTATGTCGACGGGGCCAATCTCAACGCGCTGGTGGGGCTGGCCAAGCCGGGGCACTTCGGCGGCGATGTCTCGCACCTGAACCTGCACAAGACCTTCTGCATCCCGCACGGCGGCGGTGGTCCCGGCGTCGGTCCGGTGGCCGTGCGCTCGCACCTGGCGCCGTATCTGCCGAACCACCCGTTGCAGCCGGCCGCCGGGCCGGAGACGGGCGTGGGCCCGGTCTCGGCGGCTCCGTGGGGTTCGGCGGGGATCCTGCCGATCTCCTGGGCGTACGTGCGGCTGATGGGCGGCGAGGGGCTCAAGCGGGCCACGCAGGTGGCCGTGCTGTCCGCCAACTACATCGCCAAGCGGCTGGAGCCGCACTACCCCGTGCTCTACACCGGGCCCGGCGGGCTGGTCGCGCACGAGTGCATCATCGATCTGCGCCCGCTGACCAAGGCGACCGGTGTGAGCGTGGACGATGTGGCCAAGCGGCTGATCGACTACGGGTTCCACGCGCCGACGATGTCCTTCCCGGTCGCCGGGACGCTGATGATCGAGCCCACCGAGTCCGAGGATCTGAGCGAACTCGACCGGTTCTGCGAGGCGATGATCGCCATACGTGCCGAGATCGAGAAGGTCGGCGCGGGGGCGTGGCCGGCCGAGGACAACCCGCTGCGGAACGCGCCGCACACCGCCGCCGCGCTGGGCGGGGCGTGGGAGCACGCGTACACCCGGGACGAGGCCGTCTTCCCGGCCGGGGTGTCCGTCGCGGACAAGTACTGGCCGCCGGTGCGGCGCATCGACCAGGCGTTCGGGGATCGGAACCTGGTGTGCTCGTGCCCGCCGTTGGATGCGTACGAGGAGTGAGGTGCGTCTGCCTGCTGGGTGCGCTTGGGGGTGCTGCGTGCTGCGTGCTGTTTGCCTAGCGCTGAGTGAGCCTGTGCTTGTTGGGCGCTGAGTGCGGCTGGCTGGGGTTGTGTGCGCCTGGTTCTACGGTGATGAGGGCTCCGCGTCGTTCGGCGCGGGGCCCTCACCCGTTCGGGGGGTGGTGGGAGTGAGGGCTTCCCCTTCGCTATGACGCGATATAGCGTTAGTGGTGGAAGGGGGGCGGGGTGTGTGGGGGTGGGCTGATCGTGGGGTCGAGGGGGCTGGAGTCGGGGGTCAGGCGGTGTGGACCTTTGGGCGGCGGTCGCTGTCCGGTTCGGCTTCGCGGAGGACCTCTCGGGTGACGGGGGCTACCTCGCCCTGGCCGAAGAGGAAGAAGCGCAGGAAGTTGGCGAACGGGTTGCCCTCGGTCCACTCGAAGTAGATGTGCGGGATGCGGTCGGTCGTGTCCCGGATGTGCAGGAGCAGCGCGGCCAGGGCGTTGGAGATGGAGGAGGACTCCAGGGTCAGGACGCGGTAGCGCTGATGCAGGACCTCGCCGTGCACCGTGAGGGCGGCTTCGAACTCGGAGGGGTCGGTGACCGTCACCTCGACGAAGACGAAGTCCTCCGGGCCCGTCACATCGTTGTCCGCGCGGATCTGCTCGATCTTGTCGCGGTACTCGGCGAGGTCGCGCCGGTCGGGTTCATTGGCGATCAGCCGGATCTTGCGGCTGGCGATGTCCCTGACGAAGCGCTCCGCCAGCGGGTCGAGGGTCACATTGATCACGCGTAGCTCGAAGGCCCGCGTCAGCCGGGAGACAAAAGAAAGGATCATGATGCCCGCGATGAAGCAGGCGCCGATCTTCACACCGTCCGGGCGCTCGATGATGTTCAGAACGGTCGTGTAGAGGAACACCACCGCGATCACGGTGAAACCGATGAACCATCTCCGCTGGCCGGCCCGGTGGGCGGCAATGGTGACGGCGATCGCGGCCGAGCTGATCAGCACCAGGACACCGGTGGCGTAGGCGCCGCCCTGGGCGTCGACGCTGGCGTTGAAGATCCAGGTCACCAGGAAGGCGACCAGGGTGAAGATGATGACCATGGGGCGGACGGCGCCCGCCCAGTGCGGGGCCATCCCATAGCGGGGGAGGTAGCGCGGCATGAGATTGAGCAGACCGGCCATGGCGGAGGCGCCGGCGAACCAGAGGATGAGGATGGTGGAGATGTCGTAGACGGTGCCGAAGGTGTTGCCCAGGTAGGCGTGCGCCAGATAGGCGAGTGCGCGGCCGTTGGCCTGGCCGCCTTCCTTGAACTCCGGGGCGGGGATCAGCAGCGTGGTGATGAAGCTGGTGGTGATCAGGAAGCAGCTCATGATCACGGCGGCCGTGGTGAGGAGTTTCTTGGTGTCCCGGATCCGGCCCGTGGGGATCTCCTCGGTGTCGCCGGGGTCGCCCTTCACATGCGGCATCACCGCCACGCCGGTCTCGAAGCCCGACAGGCCCAGGGCGAGTTTGGGGAACACGATCAGGGCCAAGCCGATCATCACGAAGACATTGCCGTGCTCGGCGGTGAGGGCCGTCACCCAGTCCGTCACCACATGGCCCTCCGTGATCACATGCCACAGACCACTGACCACCACGACCGCGTTGAGAGCGAGGTAGACACCGACGAGAACGAAGGCGACACCGATCGCCTCCAGGAAGCCCTTGAGGAACACCGCGCCCAGCAGGGCGATCAGGATCAGGGTGATCAGCATCTGCTGGTCGTGCAGGGCGCTGTTCAGGTGCGGGTTCTCGATCAGATGGGTGGAGGCGTCGGCGGCGGACAGGGTGATGGTGATCAGGAAGTCCGTCGCGGCGAAGCCGAGCAGGGTGAGGACGAAGAGCTTGCCCTTCCAGAACGACAGCAGACGCTCCAGCATCGCGATCGAGCCCTGGCCGTGCGGGCTCTCCTCGGCCACCCGCCGGTAGACGGGCAGGGCGCCTCCGAGGGTGACGAGAACCAGCACGATGGTCGCGATGGGGGACAGCAGGCCGGCCGCGAGGGCGGCGATGCCGGGCTGGTAGCCGAGGGTCGAGAAGTAGTCGACGCCGGTCAGGCACATCACGCGGTACCAGGGGCGGCCCTCGTCCTGGGCCTCCGACGGGTCGCCCGAACCTTGGTTGCCGCCCTTGCCCAGGTCGGACAGGCCCTTCAGCAGCCACGTGTGCAATCTGCCGGGTGGCGGGTGCGGGGTGGCGGCCATCGGCGTGCTCCTGAGGTGGGGCGGCGTGCGTTTTCGGCCATCACGCGGACAGTGACCTCAGCGTAGGCGGAGCGTGACGTCTCGGCCTCGGGGTGATGGTGGTGGGGTGGTGGGGGTGAGGTGTCCCGCTCCGCTTGGGAGGGGGTACGGGGCGGGGCGGGCAGGCGGTGGTGACGGGTTCGTGGGGGCGGGTTGGGCGGGATGGGTGGGTGGTACGGGGCGGGGCGCGGGGGTGTGTGCCGGGGAAGGGGTGATGTTGGTGGTGGGGGGTGCTGGTTGGGCCGGATGGGGGAGGTGGGGAGAGCGCGGCGGGGGGCGGGCAAGAGCCGACGGGGGTGGGCGTAGGGGCGTGGGGCGGGGCGGACAGGTGGGTGGGGCGGGCTCGGGGGGTGGGGGAGAAGGGGCTGGGGGCTGTGGGGGTCGTCGTTGTCGTCAAGGTGATGTCAACGTCCTTGTGGGTGGCGCCAGTAACGCGTCAAGAGGGCTGCCGGGTGGGCTGGGCGGCGGTTGATTGAAAGGTGATGGACGACGTACGGCGTGGACGACTGAAGGTCTATCTCGGGGCCGCCCCCGGGGTCGGCAAGACCTGCCGCATGCTCGACGAGGCGCGGCGCAGGGCGGCGCGGGGCGCGGATGTGGTGGTGGGGTTCGCCGAGTGTCATGGGCGGACAGCCACCGAGGGGAAGCTCGTCGGGCTGGAGGTGCTGGGGAGGGTTCGGTGTGGGGAGGGGGAGGAGATGGATCTCGCCGGGGTGCTCGCGCGGGCACCGGGGGTTGTCGTGGTCGACGATCTGGCGCATGGCAATGGGCCGGGCGCGCGCAACGCCGAGCGGTGGCAGGACGTCGAGGCGCTGCTCGATGCCGGGATCGATGTGCTCACCGCCGTCAATGTGCAGCATCTCGACTCGCTCAAGGACGTGGTGGAGAAGATCACCGGGGTGCCGCAGGACGAGACGGTTCCCGATGAGGTGGTGCGGCGGGCGGCGGAGATGGAGCTGGTGGATGTTCCGCCGGAGCGGCTGCGGCGGCGGCTCGCGCATGGGGACATCTGTCCGCCGGAGCGGATCGACGCCGCGCTCGCCAGCTACTTCCGGCCCGGCAATCTGACCGCGCTGCGGCAGCTCGCCCTGCTGTGGACCGCCGACCGGGTGGACGAGGCACTCCAGCGGTACCGGGCCGAGCACGCGATAGGCGGGGTGTGGGAGACCAGGGAACGGGTCGTGGTGGCGCTGACCGGGGGGCCCGAGGGGGACACGCTCATCCGGCGGGCCGCCCGGATCGCGGACCGCTCGGCGGGGGGCGCGCTGCTCGCCGTACATGTGGCGCGCAGTGACGGGCTCGCGGTGGGGGTGTCGCATGCCTCGCTGGTGCGGCAGCGGCGGCTGGTGGAGGACCTCGGGGGGAGTTATCACTCGGTGGTGGGCCATGACGTGGCGCGGGCGCTGGTGGAGTTCGCCCGCGCGGAGAACGCCACCCAGCTCGTGCTCGGCTCCAGTCGGCGCGGGCGTCTGGAGCGGTTCGTGACCGGGCTCGGTACCGGGGAGCGGGTCGTGGCGCTGTCCGGGGACATCGACGTCCACCAGGTCACCCATGAGCGGGCCGGGCGCGGCACCCTGCCGCCGTCGCGGCGCCGGACGCTGTCCCGGGCCCGGATGATCGCCGGGCCGGTCGCGGGGCTGGTGCTGCCGGTGTTGCTGACGCTGGTGCTGGACCAGCTCCGGGGGACGTTCAATCTCACCAGCGAGGCGCTGCTGTTCCTGCTCGCGGTGGTGGGCGTGGCCTGCATAGGAGGTGTGGTCTCGGCGGTGATCGCGTCCGTCACCGCGTCGCTGCTGCTCAACTACTGGTTCATCCCGCCCCTCGGGCACTTCACGCTCGCGGGCACCGACGCGCTGCTGGCGCTCGCGGTGTTCGCGCTGGTCGCGGCCACCGTCGCGGGGGTGGTCGACCGTTCGCTGCGGCTGTCGCGGCGGGCCGCGCGGGCCACCGCCGAGGCGGAGACGATGTCGTCGCTGGCCGGGAGCATCGTGCGCGGCGGGCAGACGATACCGGCGCTGCTCGAACGGACCAGAGAGACCTTCGCGGTGGCGTCCGTGGAACTGGTCGACGAGATGGCGGGCACCGACGGGGCCACCGTCGTCCCGGCCGGGCCCGGCGGCTTCCTCGTGCTGCGCGGGGGCGCGCTGTCGTCGTCCGAGCGGCGGGTGCTGGCCGCGTTCGCCGCACATGTCGGGTCCGCTGTCGAACGGGCGCGGCTGGCGCAGGTTGCCGCCGAAGTGGAGCCCGTCAAGGCCGCCGACCGGATGCGGACGGCCCTGCTCCGGGCCGTCGGGCACGATCTGCGGACCCCGCTCGCGGCAGGCTGGGCGGCGGTCACCTCGCTGCGCAGCCGGGAGGTGCGGTGGAGCGACGAGGACCGTGACGAACTCCTCGCCACCGCCGACGAGTCCATGGCCAAGCTGAACCGGCTGGTGGAGAACCTGCTCGACCTCAGCCGGCTGGAGGCGGGGGTGCTCAAGCTGAAGCTGCGGCCCACCGCGCTGGAGGAGGTGCTTCCCGCCGCCCTCGCGGACACGCCCTCGGTCGAGGTGAAGGACGTCGAGGCGGTGCCCGAGGTGCTGGTCGATCCGCCGCTGCTGGAGCGGGTGCTCGCCAACCTCGCCACCAACGCGGCCCGGCACAGTCCGCCGGGCCGGCGGGTGCTGGTGACGGCGAGTGTGCTGGCGGGGCGGGTCGAGCTGCGGGTCGTGGATCGCGGGCCGGGGCTTCCGGCGGGCGGGCGGGAGCGGCTGTTCGAGCCGTTCCAGCGGTTCGGGGACACCGACAACACGACCGGGCTCGGGCTCGGGCTGGCCCTCGCCCGGGGACTGACGGAGGCGATGAACGGCACGCTCACGCCGGAGGACACGCCGGGCGGGGGACTGACGATGGTGGTGTCGTTGCCGTTGGCGGAGAGGGGAGAGCGGGCGGAGGCCGGTGGGGGCGCGGAGGTGGCCGCGCCGGGCGGGGTGTTCGGGGGAAGGTGAGGGGGAGGGCGGACATTTGAGTGAGGGGAGGGGGAGGGAGGGCGCGGACATTCGGGTGAGAGTGAGGGTGAGGGCAGGGTGAGGGGGCGGTGGGTCAGGGGCAGATCGTCAGTCCAGGTCCGACACCCTGAACACCGTCCGAGCCGTCTCCTCCTCGATCCGTGCCGAGACGCGCCGCAGCGCCGTCCGCCCGCACCGCAGCACGCCCGCTGCCTCCGAGCGACGGGCGCCCGTGTCGAGCAGGTGCCACAGCGCGGGGTTGGTGATCAGGACCCGGGGGTCGAGTTCGAGGCGGTTGCCCAGGGCGTCGCGCAGGATGAGGCGTCGGGCGATGCCGTCGCGGCAGCGGACGGACACCAGCAGGTCGGTGTGGATCCGGTGGGTGCCCAGCAGGGTGCGGGAGGCGAGCCAGCCGTCGCCGGCCGAGATCCGGGCCGGGAGCAGCACCGCGAACAGCAGGGCCGCCAGCCCCGCCCAGAGCAGCGCCCGCCCGGCGTCGAGTGTGCCGGCCAGCCCGTCGGTGACCAGGAGCAGGGCGAGGAGTGCGGCGGAGCAGCGGACCGCGCTGTGCAGATCCCGGCGCCAGCGGCGGTCGTGGACCACCCGGCCGGTGGGCTGTGCGGGCACCCTGGGCCGTTCGCGCCGCGCGTCGTTGCGGTGTCCCATACGGCCGACGTTAGGGATCGCGGGGCCGGGTGCCGGACCGCTTGACGGCACTCTGACGGGCTCCGCCCGCTTCTTGACGCCGTAGCAGCGCACCGCCGTAGCCGCGCACCGCTGTGGCAGCCCACCGCAGTCAATCCACCCCGCCCCGCACCACACCCTCCCGTCAAGACGCCGTCAGGGTCCGTCGTTCTCGCGCGAAGAACGCGCAAGGGGCGCTCGGCAGCCGGCGGATCCGGTCACACCCTGGGTGCACCCGCGTGCGCCGAGTACGTCCTGAGTGCGTTCTGAGTGCGTCCTCAGTACATCCCGAGTACGTCCCGAGTACGTCCCGAGCGCGCGGATCTCCGTACCGTACGAAGGAGCACCCACCCCATGTCCGTACTGACCGCCGCACCGGGCGCCGCTCCCACCGGGGAGGAACCGCCCGATACCGGTGAGCGGCATCGCCTCACCGCCGTCACGGGACTTGCCGCGTTGTCGCTGGACGCCATGGCGTCGGTGGCGTACGGGCCCGAGGCGATCGTGCTGGTGCTGGCCGCCGCCGGGGCGCGCGGCCTCGGATTCACGCTGCCGGTGACGCTGGCCATCGCCGGACTGCTGGCGGTGCTGGTCGCCTCGTACCGGCAGGTGATCGCCGCCTTCCCGGACGGCGGGGGCTCGTACGCCGTCGCCAAGCGGCATCTGGGGGCGCGGACCAGTCTGGTCGCCGCCGGGTCGCTCGTCCTGGACTATGTGCTGAATGTGGCCGTCGCCGTGACCGCCGGGGTGGCCGCCCTGACCTCCGCCTTCCCCTCCCTCTACGCCGACCGGCTGTGGCTGTGCCTGGCCGTGCTGGTGCTGATCACCGGGGTGAATCTGCGCGGGATCGTGGACTCGGCGCGGGCGTTCATCGTGCCGACGGTGGTGTTCGTCGGGTCGATCCTCGTGCTGATCGGGGTCGGGCTGTTCCGCTCGGCGCCGGTGAGCACCGAGGCGGCGGCCGGGCATGCCTCCGTACTGTCGGACAACGCCACCACGGTCGGCGCGCTGCTCCTGCTGAAAGCATTCGCCTCCGGCTGTTCCGCGCTGACCGGGGTCGAGGCCATCGCCAACGCCGTGCCGTCCTTCAAGGTGCCGCGCGCCAAGCGGGCGCAGCACGCGGAGATCGCCCTCGGCGCGGTGCTGGGCGTCATGCTGATCGGGCTGTCGGTGCTGATCTCGCGGTTCGGCCTTCAGCCGGTCGAGGGCGTCACCGTCCTCGCCCAGCTCGCGGACGCCTCGCTCGGCCACAACTGGGCCTTCTACGTCGTCCAGTTCGCGACGATGATCCTGCTGGCGCTCTCCGCCAACACCTCCTTCGGCGGGCTGCCCGTGCTGCTGAAGCTGCTGGCCCGCGACAACTATCTGCCGCATGTCTTCGCCCTCAAGGCCGACCGGCAGGTGCACCGGCACGGGGTGCTCGCCCTCGCGCTGGTCTCCGCCTGCCTGCTGGTGTTCTCCGGCGGTGACACCAACACCCTCGTGCCGCTGTTCGCCATCGGGGTCTTCGTCGGCTTCACCATCGCGCAGGTCGGCATGGTCCGGCACTGGCGCCTGGAGCGCGGCCCCGGCCGGCACGGCAAGGCGCTGCTCAACGGGTTCGGCGGTGCGCTGACCGGCCTCGCGGCCGTGGTCGTCACCGCGACCAAGTTCGACGAGGGCGCCTGGCTCGTCGTGATCGCGCTGCCGCTGCTGGTGCTGGCCTTCGAGACCGTGCACCGGGCGTACACCCGGATCGGTGAGCGGCTGGGCCTCGGACGGATCCCAGAGGCGCCGCACCGGGACCGTTCGATCGTCGTCGTGCCGGTGTCCACGCTGTCCCGGCTGACCTGCGAGGCGCTCACCGCGGCCCGTTCGCTCGGCGACGAGGTCCGCGCGGTCACCGTCTGCTACCCGGACGCGGAGGACCGGGCCCAGCGGTACGCCCTGGAGCGCGCCTGGGCCGACTGGGACCCCGGCGTGCCCCTGGTCCGGCTGAGCAGCGAGCGGCGCGCGCTGGGCCGCCCGATCGCCGGGTACGTCCGTGAGCTGGCCGCGTCGGCGCCCGGTACCCGGGTGACCGTGCTGATCGCGGAGACCGAGCCGGAGCGCCTGTGGCAGCGGCTGCTCCAGAACCAGCGGGGCGCGGTCGTCGCCCACGCGGTGCGGCGGGACACCGACGCGGTGATCTGCCGGTTGCGGTTCCGGCTGACCTGACGCCCGGTTGACTACCGTGAGCGTCATGTGCCGTTCTGTGCTGTTATATACCGATCTGCGGCGGCGGACTCCCTGAAAGTCCGCCGTCGATCGAGCCGCCGTAAGAGTCCCGTCAAAGCGGTGCGGGGCACCGTATGGGACCCGTCAACGGCGGTCGGAACCGGCCAAAGGGGCGGTTTCCTCGAACCGTCCATGGACCCTCCATGAACGGTCGAACTGTCCTCGTTCCACTCGAACCTCGACTCCAGGAGTTCACGATGGCCGATGTGGCCTTCGTCGTCGCCACGATCGCGCTCTTCGCGCTGGTGGCTCTCGTCGCCAAGGGGGTGACCAAGCTGTGACCGCCGAGAACATCGTCGGCCTCATCGTGGCCGTCGCCCTGCTGGGCTATCTCGTCCTCGCCCTGATCTTCCCGGAGAGGTTCTAGCCGCACATGGGTCCCGTACTCGCCGGCGTCCTCCAACTGGTGGCGCTCATCGGCGCGCTCGCCGTGGTCTACATCCCGCTCGGCAACTACATCGCCAAGGTCTACTCCTCCGACCGGCATCTGCGTGTCGAGAAGTGGATCTACAAGGGCATCGGCGCCAACCCCGACGCCGAGATGCGCTGGCCCGCGTACCTGCGTGGCGTCCTCGCCTTCTCCGCCGCCGGTGTCCTCTTCCTCTATCTGCTCCAGCGGCTCCAGGGCGTGCTGCCCGGCTCGCTCGGCTTCGCCTCCATCGACCCGGACCAGGCGTTCAACACCGCCGTGTCCTTCGTGACCAACACCAACTGGCAGTCGTACTACGGCGAACAGGCCATGGGCCCGGTCGTGCAGACCGGTGGCCTCGCGGTGCAGAACTTCGTCTCCGCCGCCGTCGGCATGGCCGTCGCCGTGGCCCTGGTGCGCGGCTTCGCCCGCTCGCGCACCGGTGATCTGGGCAACTTCTGGGCCGACCTGGTGCGTGGCACCGTACGCATCCTGGTGCCGCTGGCGTTCATCGGCGCGGTCGTGCTGGTGGCCTGCGGTGCCATCCAGAACTTCTCCGGGATCCATGAGGTCGGCCAGTTCATGGGCGGCTCGCAGGAGTGGAACGGTGGCGCGGTCGCCTCGCAGGAGGCCATCAAGGAGCTGGGCACCAACGGAGGCGGCTACTTCAACGCCAACAGCGCCCACCCGTTCGAGAACCCGACGCCGTTCACCAACCTGTTCGAGATCTTCCTGATACTGGTCATCCCGTTCGCCATGACCCGCGCCTTCGGCGTGATGGTCGGCTCGGTCAAGCAGGGTTACGCGATCCTCGCCACCATGGCCACCATCTGGCTCGGCTTCGTCGCCCTGATGATGTGGACCGAGTTCCACCACAGCGGCACGGCCTTCGAGATCGCGGGCGGCGCCTACGAGGGCAAGGAGGTCCGGTTCGGCGTCGGTGGCTCGGCGATCTTCGGCGTGTCCACCACCCTCACCTCCACCGGCGCGGTGGACGGCTTCCTGTCCTCCTTCACCGGCCTCGGCGGCGGCATCGCCCTGCTCGGCATGATGCTCGGCGAGATCGCGCCCGGCGGTGTCGGCTCCGGCCTCTACGGCATGCTGATCATGGCGATCATCGCGGTGTTCATCGCCGGTCTGATGGTCGGCCGCACCCCCGAGTACCTGGGCAAGAAGATCGGCACCCGCGAGATCAAGTTCGCCGCCTGCTACATCCTGATCACCCCGGCCCTGGTGCTCGTCCTCACCGCCTTCGCGATGGCCCTGCCCACCCCGGGCAACTCGATGACCAACAGCGGCGCGCACGGCTTCTCCGAGATCCTGTACGCCTATACCTCCGCCGCCAACAACAACGGCTCGGCCTTCGCCGGACTGAACGCGGACACCCAGTGGTTCAACAGCACCCTCGGTGTGGCCATGCTGCTCGGCAGATTCCTGCCGATGGTGTTCGTCCTGGCCCTGGCCGGCTCGCTCGCCGAGCAGAAACCGGTCCCGGAGACCGCCGGCACCCTGCGCACCGACAAACCGATGTACTCCGGGCTGCTGGTCGGCACGATCATCATCATCACCGGGCTGACCTACTTCCCGGCGCTCGCCCTGGGCCCGCTGGCCGAGGGGCTGTCCGGATGAACGCCCCCATACACCGGCCGCGGCGACCGGAGCCGTCAGAGCCGTCAGAGCCGTCTGCGAAGTCGGAGCCGTCGGCTAAGTCAGAACCGTCGGCGAAGTCGGAGCCGTCGGCGAAATCAGAACCGTCAGCGAAGTCGGCGCGGCCGGCGACAGCAGCGAGATCCGCGCAGTCAGGAACGCACCTCGAACAAGGGGCCCCGATGTCCACCACCACCCCGACCCGGGCGCCGCACAGCGATGTGCCCACCGGGCGCAAGTCCGCCGAGGGCCGTGTCGGCGCGGGCCTCTTCGACCCCAGGCAACTGCTCAAGTCGCTGCCGGACGCGCTGCGCAAGCTCGACCCGCGGGTGATGGTCAAGTCGCCCGTGATGTTCGTGGTGTGGGTCGGCTCGCTGCTGACCACGGTCTTCTCCTTCACCGACCCCGGCGACTGGTTCGGCTGGACCATCAGCGCCTGGCTCTGGCTGACCGTCATCTTCGCCAACCTGGCGGAGGCCGTCGCCGAGGGCCGCGGCAAGGCGCAGGCCGACACCCTGCGCAAGGCCAAGACCGACACCGTCGCCCGGCGGCTGACCGCCGACCGCGAGGAGCAGGTGCCCGGCACCGACCTCAGGATCGGTGACCATGTGGTGTGCGAGGCCGGGGACATCATCCCCGGCGACGGCGATGTCATCGAGGGCGTCGCCTCGGTCGACGAGTCCGCCATCACCGGCGAGTCGGCGCCGGTCATCCGGGAGTCCGGCGGCGACCGCAGCGCGGTCACCGGCGGCACCAAGGTGCTCTCCGACCGGATCGTCATCAAGATCACCACCAAGCCCGGTGAGACCTTCATCGACCGGATGATCAGCCTGGTCGAGGGCGCCGCCCGGCAGAAGACACCCAACGAGATCGCGCTGAACATCCTGCTCGCCTCGCTGACCATCGTCTTCCTGCTGGCCGTCGCCACCCTCCCGCCGCTCGCGGACTACGCGGGCACCGACCTGTCCATGGTCGTACTGGTCGCCCTGCTGGTCTGTCTCATCCCGACCACCATCGGCGCCCTGCTCTCCGCGATCGGCATCGCCGGTATGGACCGGCTGGTGCAGCGCAATGTGCTCGCCATGTCGGGCCGTGCGGTCGAGGCCGCCGGTGATGTCTCCACGCTGCTGCTGGACAAGACCGGCACCATCACCCTCGGCAACCGCCAGGCCGCCGAGTTCGTCCCCGTCCCCGGCACCACCTCCGCCGAACTCGCCGACGCCGCCCAGCTCTCCTCGCTGGCCGACGAGACGCCCGAGGGCCGCTCGATCGTCGTCCTCGCCAAGGAGAAGTACGGGCTGCGCGAACGCCACCAGGGCGAGCTGACCCAGGCCGAGTGGATCGCCTTCACCGCCCAGACCCGGATGTCCGGCGTCGACGTGGACGACCGCAAGGTCCGCAAGGGCGCGACCGGTTCCGTCCTCGCCTGGGTGCGCGAGCGCGGCGGCGAGACCGCCGAGGAGGCCGACCGGATCGCGGGTGAGATCTCCGGAGCGGGCGGCACCCCGCTGCTCGTCGCCCTTCAGGACGGCGACGGCGCCCGGGTCCTGGGGGTCATCCATCTCAAGGACGTGGTCAAGGAGGGCATGCGCGAGCGGTTCCAGGAACTGCGCCACATGGGCATCAAGACCATCATGATCACCGGCGACAACCCGCTCACCGCGAAGGCCATCGCCCAGGAGGCAGGTGTCGACGACTTCCTCGCCGAGGCCACCCCCGAGGACAAGATGGCCCTCATCAAGCGGGAGCAGGCGGGCGGCAAGCTGGTCGCGATGACCGGCGACGGCACCAACGACGCCCCGGCCCTCGCCCAGGCCGACGTCGGCGTCGCCATGAACACCGGTACGTCGGCCGCCAAAGAGGCCGGCAACATGGTCGACCTCGACTCCAACCCGACCAAGCTCATCGAGATCGTGGAGATCGGCAAGCAGCTGCTCATCACCCGCGGCGCGCTCACCACGTTCTCCATCGCCAACGACGTCGCGAAGTACTTCGCGATCATCCCGGCGCTGTTCGCGGCCGTCTATCCGGGCCTGGACAAGCTCAACATCATGCAGTTGTCCTCGCCGGACTCCGCGATCCTGTCGGCCGTCATCTTCAACGCGCTGATCATCATCGCCCTGGTGCCGCTGTCCCTGCGGGGCGTGCAGTACCGGCCGGTCAGCGCCGACAGGATGCTCCGGCGCAACCTCGGGATCTACGGGCTCGGCGGGCTGATCGCGCCCTTCATCGGCATCAAGATCATCGACCTGCTCCTCTCCCTCATCCCCGGGCTGTGACCCCTTGAAGGCGTGCTGATCACCATGAACACCTCCGTATCGAACACCGTCCGGCTGCTCGGGGCGGGCCTGCGCGCCCTCCTCGTCCTGACGCTGGTGACCGGCGTCATCTATCCGCTGGTCGTCACCGGCATCGCCCAGGGCCTGTTCAGCGACAAGGCCAACGGCTCCGAGGTCACGGCGGACGGAAAGGTCGTCGGCTCCTCCCTCATCGGGCAGGCGTACAACCTGCCGCTGGCGGAGGGCCAGGAGACCCCGGCGCCGGACCTGATGTGGTTCCAGGGCCGCCCGCAGAACGGCCTGGGCACCAACTCCGTCAACACCCAGTACCACCTCATTCTCTCCGGCGCCACCAATCGCTCCGGCGACAACCCCGAGCTGATCCAGTGGGTGGAGGACGCCAAGGCCGCCGTCATCAAGGACAACTCCGTCCCCGGCTACACCGTCAAGCCCTCCGAGGTGCCCGCCGACGCGGTGACCTCCTCCGGCTCCGGTCTGGACCCGGACATCTCCCCGCAGTACGCGGACATCCAGGTCCACCGGGTCGCCGAGCGCAACGGCCTGCCCGTGGCGGAGGTGCAGCGACTCGTCGACGAGCACACGCAGGGCCGCACACTCGGCTTCATCGGCGAGCCGCGCGTCAATGTCCTCGAACTCAACATCGCGCTCAAGGAACTGGTGGCGGGGGGCTGAGCCCGGCTCCGGCATGGCGGCGTCCAACGCCCGGCACGGGAGCCGGCGGCCCGGGAACCCCCCGGGACCCGCCGGCTCCCGCGGCCGTGCGCACAGTGCCACGGACCTCCGCGGAACACGGACCACGCGCTGCCTTCCGTAGGACACCGACAGCCATAGGACCGACAACCGTAGGACCGACAGCCGTAGGACCGACAGCCGTAAGACCGACAGTTGCAAGACACCGACAACCGCACTCCCTTCCGTACGACACGAAAGGCGCACGCCCATGACTCGCGTGCTGGTGGTGGAGGACGACCCACAGCTCGTCCGGGCCCTCGTGATCAATATGCAGGCGCGGCAGTACGGCGTGGACGCCGCCGCCGACGGAGTCACCGCGCTGCGGCTGGCGGCGGCCCGGCAGCCGGACGTCGTGATGCTGGACCTGGGGCTGCCCGACATGGACGGCGTCGAGGTGATCCGGGCACTGCGCGGCTGGAGCCGGGTGCCGATCCTGGTGCTGTCGGCGCGGCAGGCGTCCGACGAGAAGGTGGCCGCCCTGGACGCCGGGGCGGACGACTACGTCACCAAGCCGTTCAGCATGGACGAGCTGATGGCCCGGCTGCGGGCCGCCGTCCGCCGTACCGAGGAGCCCTCGCAGGTCCCCGGGGCCACCGTGGTCACCACCCCGGACTTCACCATCGACCTGGTCGCCAAGCGGGCGGTCCGGGACGGCCAGGACATCCGGCTCACCCCGACCGAGTGGCATCTGCTGGAGATCCTGGTGACCCACCCCGGCCGGCTGGTCAGCCAGAAGTACCTCCTCCAGGAGGTGTGGGGCATGTCCCGGCGCAACAAGAGCAATTACCTGCGGGTCTACATGGCCCAGCTGCGGCGCAAACTGGAGACCGACCCCTCCCATCCTCGTTATCTCGTCACCGAACCCGGCATGGGTTACCGCTTCGAAGGATGAACATGGCACGCGGCAAGCTGCGGATCTATCTCGGCGCCGCTCCGGGCGTCGGCAAGACGTACGCGATGCTGTCGGAGGCTCATCGGCGCATCGAGCGGGGCACGGACTGTGTGGTCGCGTTCGTGGAACATCACAACCGGCCCCGTACGGAGGTGATGCTGCACGGCCTGGAGGAGATCCCGCGCCGTGACCTGGAGTACCGGGGCAGCACTTTCACGGAGATGGACGTGGACGCCGTGCTGGCCCGCCGTCCCAAGGTCGCCCTCGTCGACGAACTGCCCCACACCAACATCCCGGGTTCCCGCAACGCCAAGCGCTGGCAGGACGTGGAGGAGCTGCTGGCGGCGGGGATCGATGTCGTCTCGACGGCCAACATCCAGCATCTGGAGTCGCTGGGTGATGTGGTGGAGTCGATCACGGGGGTGCGGCAGCAGGAGACGGTGCCGGACGAGGTGGTGCGGCGGGCGGATCAGATAGAGCTGGTCGACATGTCGCCGGAGGCGCTTCGACGTCGTATGGCGCACGGGAACATCTACAAGTCGGACAAGGTCGACGCGGCGCTGTCGAACTACTTCCGGCCGGGGAACCTGACGGCGCTGCGTGAGCTGGCGCTGCTGTGGGTGGCGGACCGGGTCGACGAGTATCTGACCGAGTACCGCAGTGAGCACCGGGTGTCGAAGATCTGGGGTTCGCGGGAGCGGATCGTGGTCGGGCTGACCGGCGGTCCGGAGGGGCGGACGCTGATCCGGCGGGCCGCGCGGCTGGCCGAGAAGGGCGCGGGCGGCGAGGTACTCGCCGTCTACATCTCGCGCAGCGACGGCCTCCGCTCGGGGTCCCCCAAGGAACTCGCCGTCCAGCGCACCCTCGTCGAGAACCTCGGCGGCACCTTCCACCACGTCGTCGGCGACGATGTCCCGGCCGCCCTGCTCGACTTCGCGCGGGGCGTCAACGCCACCCAGATCGTGCTCGGCGTCTCCCGCCGCAAGACCTGGCAGTACGCCTTCGGACCCGGCGTCGGCGCCACCGTGGCCCGCGAGTCCGGACCCGACCTCGACGTCCACCTGATCACCCACGACGAGGCCGGAAAAGGACGCGGGCTGCCCGTCGCCAGGGGCGCCCGGCTCGGGCGGGGCCGGATCATCTGGGGCTGGGGCGTCGGGGTGCTCGGCCCGGTGCTGCTGACCGCGCTGCTGGACGGGTTCGCCCCCGATGTCGGCCTCGCCAACGACATGCTGCTGTTCCTCACCTTCACGGTCGCGGCGGCACTGCTCGGCGGGCTGGTGCCGGCACTGGCGTCGGCCGTGGTGGGCTCGCTGCTGCTGAACTGGTACTTCACCCCGCCCGTGCACACCCTGACCATCGCCGACCCGAAGAACATCGTCGCCATCGCGATCTTCATCGGTGTCGCCGTGTCGGTCGCCTCGGTCGTGGACCTCGCCGCCCGCCGCACCCACCAGGCCGCCCGGCTGCGTGCCGAGTCGGAGATACTCTCCTTCCTCGCCGGGGACGTGCTGCGCGGGGAGACCAGCCTGGAGGCGCTGCTGGAGCGGGTCCGTGAGACCTTCGGGATGGAATCCGTGGCCCTGCTGGAGCGGGAGAGCGAGGTCGCGCCCTGGACCCGCGCGGGCAGTGTCGGCCCGCACCCGTGCCGGTGCCCCGAGGACGCCGACGTGGACGTGCCGGTCGGCGACACCATGACCCTCGCGCTGACCGGCCGGGTGCTGCCCGCCTCCGACCGCCGGGTGCTCGCCGCGTTCGCCGCCCAGTCCGCCGTCGTGCTCGACCGGCGGCGGCTGCGCGAGGAGGCCGACCAGGCCCGCACGCTGGCCGAGGGCAACCGCATCCGGACGGCGCTGCTGGCCGCCGTCAGCCATGATCTGCGGACCCCGCTCGCCGGGATCAAGGCGGCCGTGTCGTCGCTGCGCTCGGACGACGTGGCCTGGTCGGAGGAGGACCAGGCGGAGTTGCTTGAGGCCATCGAGGAGGGCGCCGACCGCCTCGACCTGCTGGTGGGCAATCTGCTCGACATGTCCCGGCTCCAGACCGGCACGGTCACCCCGATCGTGCGGGAGATCGACCTGGACGAGGTGGTGCCGATGGCGCTCGGCGGGGTGCCCGAGGACAGTGTGGAGCTGGACATCCCCGAGACGCTGCCGATGGTCGTGGTCGACAAGGGGCTCCTGGAACGGGTGGTCGCCAACGTGGTCGAGAACGCGGTGAAGTACAGCACCGGCGAGCCCGTGACGGTCTCGGCGAGCGCGCTGGGCGAGCGGGTGGAGGTCCGGATCGTGGACCGGGGGCCCGGCGTCCCGGACGACGCCAAGGAACGGATCTTCGAGCCGTTCCAGCGCTACGGGGACGCTCCGCGCGGTGCCGGGGTCGGCCTCGGACTCGCCGTGGCCCGCGGCTTCGCCGAGGCGATGAGCGGCACGCTGACGGCGGAGGACACGCCCGGGGGCGGCCTGACGATGGTCCTGAGCCTGAAGCGGGCGCCGGGGAGACGGCCGGGGGAACCGGGGGAGCGAGAAGAACCGGGGGAGCCGGAGGCGCGGGCCGCGGTGCTGTCGTAGCGGCGTCCGGAGCGGTGGTGCCGGAGTCCGGGTGGTCGTGGCGAAGTCCGGCGGAGTCCGGGAGGCCGTCGCGAAGTCCGGCCGGGTCCGGGAGCCGATGCCGTAGCGAGGTCCGGCCAGTGTGCCGCGCCCGGTGTGCGGTGTCTGCTGTGCCGTGCCTGATGTGCGGTGTCTGCTGTGCCGCGCCCGGCGTACCGTGCCTGGTGGCCGCGACTGGTGTGCGGTGCCCGGTGGCCGCGCCCGGTGCGCGGTGGTCGTGCCGTTACGAGGATCGCCGCCGGTCGGGGTTCAGGCCGCGGCTCGGGTCCGGCGGCGCCCCCTCGGTGAACCGCCCCGCGTCCAGCCGCAGCCGCCAGGTGTTGCGGCGGTGCACGGCCGCCAGTTCCGCCTCCAAGGGCGAGGGCGGTACCGCGAGGACCGGGCAGCCCGCGTGGGTCAGGCAGTAGCGGCTGACCGAGCGGGAGAAGGCGCGGTGCCAGGGGCTGCGCCGGCCGGCGCCGACGACCAGCACGTCGTCCTCGCGGTCGGCGGCGTGGACCAGGGCGACGCCGGGGACGCCACGGGCGATCGTCGCGTGCAGGGGGGCGCCGGGTCCGCGGTCGCCGAACGCGTCGGCGAGGATGTCCAGCAGGCGCCGGCCGGCCAGTCGCCGCCACTCGTCGAGCAGGACACAGGGGGCGGGGTTGCGGCCCGCGCCCAGTTCACCGCCGGGCGGTGCCCAGGCCAGCAGCGGCCACAGTTCCGCGTCCCGGCGGCGGGCCTCGTCGGCCGCTCGGTACAGGGCGGTGAGACTGCCGAGGGAGCCGCTGACCCCCACCACGACCCGCGGGGCACCCGGGGCGCCCATGGCACCCGCCGCGCTCGGACCGGACATCGCACCACCGTTCGTACGACACGGCGGTGGGTCCCGTGCCCACGGCCGGGCCCTGCGCAGGGCCGATCCCATCTCACCTCCGCGGCGGCCCGCGATGAAGCCCGCGAGCGGCTTCTTGGCGTGGCCCTAGCGGCTTTTGGCGGACTTCTAGCGGCTCTCGGCGCGTCCCGGACGGCCGGGGACGGGGCACCGCTGACGGCATGGGGGCAGCGCGGTCCGCACGGTCGGCTACGTGGGGTGACGGTCCCCGGACACGCGTCGGGGCCGGTTCGCGGTTGGTCCGCGGTCCGGCCCCTGTGGTCCCCGGGCGGAGGTGTCCGGCCGCCCGATCCGGCTCAGGCCGCCGTCACCACCAGGGGGCGGTGCGGGGCGATGATCTGGCCGTCCGGCAGAAGCTCACCGGTGTCCTCGAAGAGCAGCACTCCGTTGCACAGCAGGCTCCAGCCCTGCTCCGGGTGGTGCGCCATGAGGCGTGCGGAGTCCCGGTCGGCGGAGTCGGCCGAGGGGCACGGTGGTGTGTGCTGGCACATGGGTGGGATCTTTCGCTCTGTCGTGAGATGAGTAGTGGTCGGCGTGTCTGTCCCGCGGCTCGAAGCGTCGTTCATGGCCGCCCCCCGTTGTGATAGTCGGTCGGAAACCAGTGTTGCCCCACGGGCGTCGATCCGCAGGTATTTCGCAGCACCGCTTCTCACAGGTTCAGGACGCATCACCCGGCCGGACGGTTCAGTTCAACAGCATTGCCCTTTCGGGTGGTTCAGGCTGGCCGGAAGGGGCTAGTCCGGCCGCCTCTCCGGGAGGAAAAGGCTCGAATGAGCGATCATTCGCACGTACGAGCCCATAACGTGCCGTACCCCGCGGCCGGGTTGCGGCGGCGGGGTACGAAAGGGCGCTGCGGCTCTTGAATTTCCGGTCCGGCGGGCGGGCCGGGATTTCCGGTCCGGCGGGCGGGCCGGTGTTTCCGGTCCTGCGGACGGGCCGGTGTTTCCGGTCCTGCGGACGGGCCGGTGTTTCCGGTCGGGCGGACGGGCCGGTGCTTGCGGTCGGCGGACCGGCCGGTGTTCCGGTCAGACGGAGGGGCCCTGCGCTCCGGTCAGGCGGGTGAGCCCAGCAGGGGGATCGGGGTGGCGCGGTGGGTCAGGACCGGGAGCAACTCGGCGACCCGGTGCGGACGGTGCGCCGCGATGCCGGGCGGGGCGGGGGCCAGCGGGACCAGCAGATCGGCGGCTGCGGGATGGCCTTCCGCCGCGTCGGCGGCGGGGTCGCCGTGCAGCCACAGGGTGAGCATGTACAGGCTGGGCACGGACAGCAGGCGGGGCTGGTACGGGCCCGGGAGGGCCTCGGCCTGGCGCAGCGCGAGTTCGGTGGAGGCGATGTAGGGACCCTCGAAGAAGTGCGAGAAGGTCCAGCCGTCGGCGGTCAGCCGGGTCTCGGCGGCGGCCACGGCACGGCCCCCGCTGTGGATCAGGAAGCGCCAGCCGGCCAGCCGGGTGGTGCAGACCCCTTCGGCCGTCACCGGGTCCAGGACATGGACGGGCAGCGGGAGTTCGGCGGTGACGGATCCCTCGGCGGTGCGCAGGGCGGGCGTACGGGCCTCGCGGACCGCGGTGGGGGAACCGAGGGCCGCCAGGACGGTGCGCAGAGCGGGTGCGGGAGCCGGCGGGACATGCAGCGGCATGGTGGGTCGCCTCTCATTCGACAGGCAGGGTGGCGTGAGGGCGGGGGCGGACGACGCTGTCTGCTCACGAGGCACGGAAGGCGGGGGCCGGGGCGACCGGGGGAGGGCGAACGGGTGGGACCCCGTGCGTGGGAAAGTGACGGCGTGATCCCGGGGACCGCCGATGCCAGCCTTCTGCCTTGTCGCGGAGCTTATACGCCAGATGTTCGGACGGGGTTTCGTCTAGACGTTTCCGGGCACCGGAACAAGGGCGGTTTCAGCCATCGTTTCAGGGTGAAACATCCCAGTTTCCCCGTGGCGGTACGGCGCTGACCTCGGGATGTGTTCGTACGGTGGTGGGCCGAATGTCGTCGGCGTTTTTCACGAGTTCGAGGAGGCCGGGAACCGCATATGCCGCTTGCCCGGGGAATGTGCCTCCGGACAGACGCGGCCGACCGGACCAGAGTAGCGGGCGCGGGGCCCGCCGCGCGGCGTTATGGATCGTCCGGGCTGGGCATCATCCACCCTGACATCCACCCGGACCCAGGACGCCGGAGGCGGTGGGTCGGGACCGCCCATTCGAGGAGGGACACTTCGATGGGGGAGAAGGTCGTGGCAGGCGGGATCGACCTGTCCGATCGGCAGAGCTACCGGGACAAGCTCCGACGCTGCCTGACCGGCTTGGAGCGGCTTCTCGCGGAGCGGCGGTTCGATCGGCCCAAGAACCTGATGGGGCTGGAGATCGAATTGAATCTGGTCGGTGCCGACGGACTGCCTAGAATGCTGAACGGGCAAGTTCTGGAACGGATCGCGAGCCATGATTTCCAAACAGAACTCGCCATGTTCAATCTGGAAGTCAACATTGCCCCCCACCGGTTGAGCGGCCGGGTATTCGACCGGCTCGCCGAGGAAGTCCGTACGTCCCTGGCGTACGCCCATCGCAAAGCCGTCGAGGTCGACGCCGGAATCGTGATGATCGGCATTCTGCCGACCCTGGACCGGGACCATCTGGTCTCCTCCAATCTCTCCGAGGTCGACCGCTACACCCTGCTGAACGATCAGATCGTGGCCGCCCGCGGCGAGGACTTCACCCTCGACATCGACGGCGTCGAGCACCTGGTGTGCACCTCCCGGTCCATCGCGCCCGAGGCCGCCTGCACCTCCGTACAACTGCACCTCCAGGTCACCCCGGCACGGTTCGCCGATGTGTGGAACGCGGCGCAGGTCGCCTCCGCCGCGCAGATCGCTGTCGGCGCCAACTCGCCGTTCCTGTTCGGCCGTGAGCTGTGGCGTGAGTCCCGGCCGCCGCTGTTCCAGCAGTCCACCGACACCCGGCCGCCCGAACTCCAGGCTCAGGGCGTACGGCCGCGCACCTGGTTCGGCGAACGCTGGATCACCTCGGCGTACGACCTGTTCGAGGAGAACCTCCGCTACTTCCCGGCCCTGCTGCCCATCTGCGACGACGAGGACCCGCTGGCGGTACTGGACGCGGACGGCACCCCCGCGCTCTCCGAACTCGTCCTGCACAACGGCACGGTCTACCGGTGGAACCGGCCGGTGTACGGGGTCGCCGACGGCGTCCCGCACCTGCGCGTCGAGAACCGCGTCCTGCCCGCCGGGCCCACCGTCACCGACGTCCTCGCCAACGCCGCCTTCTACTACGGGCTGGTCCGCGCCCTCGCCGAGGAGTCCCGGCCGGTGTGGACCCGGCTGCCCTTCGCGGCGGCGGCCGAGAACTTCGACGCCGCCTGCCGTCATGGCATCGAGGCCCGCTTCCGCTGGCCGCGGCGCGGCCGGTACGGCGGGACGGCCGAGGTCGAGGCGACGACTCTGGTCCGGGACGAACTGCTGCCGCTCGCCGCCGCCGGGCTGGACGCCTGGGGCATCGAGCCCGCCGACCGGGACTTCTACCTCGGCGTCATCGAGGAGCGCTGCCGGCGCCGGGTCAACGGGGCGTCCTGGCAGGTCGCGACCTTCCACCGGGCCCTGGAGAGCGGCCTGTCCCGTGACGCGGCCCTGGCCGCGACCACCCGCCGCTACTGCGAGCTGACCCGCCCCGGCGACCCGGTCCACACCTGGCCGGTGGGCCTACCGGAGGCGGTGTCGCTGCGCTGACCGGGCCCGAACGGAGCGGTTGGGCTGACATTGACGCCGGTGGCGGTGGCGGTGGCGGTGGCGCTGCGCTGACCGGGCCGGGGCTGTCGGGCCGGCCTGCCGGAGTCCCGGCCGGTGTGGGAGCCGCTGTCGGGTGCTGTGCCGGTGGGCTGGCGTGGCCGTAGCGGTTGGGCTGATCGCCGGAGCGCGGGCCGGTGCCGCTGGGCCGGCCGGGCCGGAACGGTTGGGCTGACGGCCGGAGCCCCAGTGGGTGCCGGTGCCCGTGTTGCTGAGCTGGCCAGCCCGGAGCCGTTGGGTTGACCTGCCAGAGTCGGTGCCGGTGCCGGAGCCCGTGTCGCCGGGCTGGCCGCGCCGAAGCTGTCGGGTGACCTGCCGGAGTCCGGGTCGAGGCGGTGTCGCTGGGCTGGCTGGGCCGGAACGGTTGGGCTGACGGCCGGAGCCCGAGTGGGTGCCGGTGCCCGTGTTGCTGGGCTCATCAGCCCGGAGCCGTCGGCCTGACCTGCCCCAGCCGGAGCCCCAGTCGGAGCCGGAGCCGGAGCGGTGTTCGCGTCCCCGTGGTCGGGTGCTCGCTCGTGTCCGGGGACCGTGCCGACCCTGGGGCCGTCGTTCCCAGCTTCATGGGGCAAGCTGTGATCTCTCACGGCTCTACCCACTGGAGGCACGCGTGCAGGCGGAGGACAGCCCGGCGGTGACGGACCAGCCGCGTGAGCGGCTCTCGCGGCGGACCCTGCGCGACGAGACGCTGCTCGTCCTCGCCCTGTCGCTGGGCGCGAGCGGGGTGTCCGCGCTGATCAGCTTCATCGGGTCGGCCACCCGGCCCGGCGGGCTGAGCGACCAGGCGGCCACGCTCAATGCCTCGGCGGCGCCCGGCCGTCCCTGGCTGGACCTCGCCTGGCAGCTGTTCGGCATCACCACCGCGCTGGTGCCGGTCGCGCTCGTCGCCCATCTGCTGCTGCGCGAGGGCGCCAACCTGCGCACGATCGGCTTCGACCGCACCCGCCCCTGGCCCGACCTGGGCCGTGGAGCGCTGATCGCGGCGGGCATCGGCAGCACCGGTATCGCCTTCTACCTCGCCGCCCGCGGCCTCGGCTTCAACCTCACGGTGGTGCCGGAGGCGCTGCCGGACGTGTGGTGGAAGTACCCGGTGCTGATCCTGTCCGCCGCGCAGAACTCCATCCTCGAAGAGGTCATCGTCGTCGGCTATCTGCTGCGCCGCCTCGATCAGCTGGGCTGGTCCGCGGGCGCCTCGCTCGCGGCGAGTTCCGTACTGCGCGGCTCGTACCACCTCTACCAGGGCATCGGCGGGTTCATCGGCAACATGGTGATGGGCGTCGTCTTCGTCTATCTCTACCGCCGCTGGGGCCGGGTCGGCCCGCTCGTCGTGGCCCACACCCTGCTCGACATCGGCGCCTTCGTCGGGTACGCGCTGCTGGCGGGGAAGGTGGACTGGCTGCCCACGGCATGACCGGGCCGGAAGGGCAGGGCGTCAGGCCGTCAGCAACTCGCCCTCGATGACCGTCACCGCGTGGCCGGTGAGCAGCGTACGGTCGCCGCGCAGCCCCGTACGCACCCGGCCGGGCCGGTGGGACGCCTGGAGGCCGGTGAGATCGGGGCTGCCCAGGCGCTCGGACCAGTACGGGGCGAGGGCCGTGTGGGCGCTGCCGGTGACCGGGTCCTCGTCGATGCCGACGTTGGGGAAGAAGCCGCGCGAGACATAGTCGTAGCCACGGGACGGATCCTCGGCGCGGGCGGTGGCGATGATGCCCCGGGCCGAGTACCCGCCGAGCGCCCTGTGGTCCGGTGCGAGGGCGCGGACCGTCCGCTCGTCGGCGAGTTCGACGAGCAGGTCACCGACGTCCGGGCCGGTGTCGAAGGCCGTCAGCGGGCGCGCGCCCAGGGCCCCGGCGACACCCTCCGGCAGCGCGACGGGGGTGAGCGGCGCGGTCGGGAAGTCCAGCGTGACCGACCCGTCCGCGTGCGGCCGGGCCGCCAGGACTCCGCTGCGCGTCGCGAAGCGTACGGGGCCCTCATGGGCGCCGGTGCGGTGCAGGACGTGCGCGGTGGCGAGCGTGGCGTGCCCGCACAGCGCGACCTCGGTGACCGGCGTGAACCACCGCAGCGCCCAGTCCGCGTCCCCGCCCCCGGGAAGCCGGTGCGCGAACGCCGTCTCCGCGTGATTCACCTCCCTCGCCACGTCCTGCAACCAGCCGTCCTCCGGAAACGCGTCCAGCAACAGCACACCGGCCGGGTTGCCGGAGAAGGGACGGTCGGTGAAGGCGTCGACGATTCGAATCCGCATGGCGTCGAAGGTAGGGGGCGGCGGGAGGAGCGGGCCAAGGCCAATCGGGGGGATCTGGACCGATCGGGGGCACCCACGCCAGGGATACGGGGCTCCCGTGGCATGGCGTGGCCCGGGATTGGCGTGCCCGGCATGGCGTACGGCGAAGGCCGCCCGGCGTGTCGCTGCCGGACGGCCTTCACCGTGCTGATCACCACCGCCTCTTCGGCGGCTCAGTCCGTGCCGAGTTCCATCGCCGCGCGGTCCAGGAGTTCGTCCTCCTCGGAGACCTCGCCCCGGGAGGCGATGGCCTCGGCGCCGCCTTCCGGCATGGCGCCGATGAGACCGGTCGCGGCGGCCTGGGCGGCGCCGATGGCGGGGTGCGCGGTGCCGATCAGCCCCAGGCCGGCGTACTGCTCCAGCTTGGCGCGGGAGTCGGCGATGTCCAGGTTGCGCATGGTGAGCTGGCCGATCCGGTCCGAGGGGCCGAACGCCGAGTCCTCGGTGCGCTCCATCGACAGCTTGTCCGGGTGGTAGCTGAACGCCGGGCCGGTGGTGTCGAGGATCGAGTAGTCCTCGCCGCGCCGCAGCCGGAGCGTCACCTCGCCGGTGACGGCCGCGCCAACCCAGCGCTGGAGGGACTCACGGATCATCAGCGCCTGCGGGTCCAGCCAGCGGCCCTCGTACATCAGCCGGCCCAGGCGGCGGCCCTCGTTGTGGTACTGGGCGAGGGTGTCCTCGTTGTGGATGGCGTTCACCAGGCGCTCGTAGGCCGCGTGCAGCAGGGCCAGGCCCGGGGCCTCGTAGATGCCACGGCTCTTGGCCTCGATGATGCGGTTCTCGATCTGGTCGGACATGCCGAGGCCATGCCGGCCGCCGATCGCGTTGGCCTCCATCACCAGGTCGACGGGGGAGGCGAACTCCTTGCCGTTGAGGGTGACCGGGCGGCCCTGGTCGAAGCCGATCGTCACGTCCTCGGCGGCGATCTCCACCGACGGGTCCCAGAACTTCACGCCCATGATCGGCTCGACGGTCTCGACGCCGGTGTCCAGGTGCTCCAGGGTCTTCGCCTCGTGCGTGGCGCCCCAGATGTTGGCGTCCGTGGAGTACGCCTTCTCCGTGCTGTCCCGGTACGGCAACTCGTGCGCGACCAGCCACTCGGACATCTCCTTGCGACCGCCCAGCTCGGTCACGAAGTCGGCGTCCAGCCACGGCTTGTAGATCCGCAGCTTGGGGTTGGCCAGCAGCCCGTAGCGGTAGAACCGCTCGATGTCGTTGCCCTTGAACGTCGAGCCGTCGCCCCAGATCTGGACGTTGTCCTCCAGCATCGCCCGGACCAGCAGCGTGCCCGTCACGGCCCGGCCGAGCGGCGTCGTGTTGAAGTACGCCCGCCCGCCCGAACGGATGTGGAACGCGCCGCAGGTGAGCGCCGCCAGGCCCTCCTCGACCAGCGCCGCGCGGCAGTCGACCAGCCGGGCGACCTCGGCGCCGTAGGTCTTGGCGCGCGTGGGCACCGACGCGATGTCGGGCTCGTCGTACTGGCCGATGTCGGCGGTGTAGGTGCACGGGACGGCACCCTTGTCGCGCATCCACGCGACCGCGACGGAGGTGTCGAGGCCGCCGGAGAAGGCGATGCCGACGCGCTCGCCGGTGGGCAGGGAGGTGAGGACCTTGGACATAGGAAGAGTATGCATGATGCCGCATGGTCATGCAAAGCCTCCTTGGGGGTCGTCTTTCGAAGCCGGTTCGGAAGCCGTCTTCGAAACCCAGTGCCCAAGGGGCTCAGAGGCGATTCGCCGTTGCCGTTGCCGTTGCCGTCGCCGCGATGGCCGGGAGGATCGCCAGCGCGAGGATGCCGCCGGTCAGCGCCAGGACCGGGTAGCCGGCGGCGGCGACCACCAGGCCGGAGGCGAGGCCGCCCGCGGTGCCGGCGATGGCGATGGACACGTCCACCAGCCCCTGGGTCCTCGCGCGGGTCGCGAGCGGAACGGCGTCGGTGATGATCGCCGTACCGGAGACCAGGCCGAAGTTCCAGCCGAGGCCCAGCAGGATCAGGGCGAGGGAGAGCAGGACGACGGAGTCACCGGGCGCGGCGGCGGCGAGGACCCCCGCGGCCAGCAGGACGGCGCCGGACGCGCCCGCGATCGAGGTCCCGCCGTGCCGGTCGACCAGCCGGCCCGTCAGCGGCGAGGGCAGATACATCGCACCGATGTGCAGCGCGATGACCATACCCGAGGCGGCGGTGCCATGGCCGTGGTCGTGCATGTGGACCGGCGTCATCGTCATGACCGCGACCATCACCAGCTGGGTGAGGATCATGACGAGGGCGCCGAGGACCACGCCGGGACGCCGTTCGCGCGCGTCCTCGCCGGATCCGGCGCTGTCGGCGGTGCCGCTCCCCTTCTCCTCGGCCGCGGCGAGGGTACGGGCGGTGAGCAGCGGGTCGGGGCGCAGCCAGCCGGTGAGGACCAGCGCGGCCAGCGCGTACGCGGTACCGGACAGCAGGAACGGACCGGCCAGCCCGGGGACGCCGAACCGCTCGGCGAGATCGGCGGTCGGCGCGGCGAGGTTGGGTCCGGCGACCCCGCCGAGGGTGGTGGCCACCAGTACCCGGGACACGGCACGCGCCCGGTGGCCGGGCTCGGCCAGATCGGCACCGGCGTACCGCGCCTGGAGGTTGGTGGCGCTTCCGGCGCCGTACACGAACAGCGAGAGGAACAGCAGGACGGGGTTGTCGAGGACGGCGGCGGTGATGACGCCCGCGCTGCCGAGCGCGCCGGTGAGATAGCCCGCGGCCAGTCCGGGGCGGCGGCCCCGGGCCTGCGAGATCCGGCCGACGATCACCGCGGCGAGCGCCGAACCGGCGGTGAACAGCGCACTGGGCAGCCCCGCGAGGCCGGTGCCGCCCAGCATGTCCTGCGCGAGCAGCGCGCCGACGGTGACCCCGGCGGCGAGTCCGGCGCCGCTGAGGATCTGGGAGGCGACGAGCGCGCGCAGGATCCGGCGCTGGGCCCGCGCGGCGTCGGGCATGAGAGGCGCCGGAGGTGTCGGAGGTACAGGAGGAGTGGGCGGTGTCGGAGGTGCAGGAGGAGTGGGCGGTGTGGGAGGTGTCGGAGGTGTCGGGGGTATGGGAGGTGTGGCGGCGGTGGACCCGGTCATGCCGGGTCCCCGGCGGCGACGGGGCGTTCGGCGAGCCGCCACTCCAGCATGCCGTCATGGAGGCGGACGGCCCGGCGTCCGCGCTCGGTGAGCAGCCGTACGGCGTCGTGGGCGAGGACGCAGTACGCGCCCCGGCAGTAGACGACGATCTCCGTTTCCTGCGGCAGCTCGTCGATCCGGTCGGTCAGTTCGGCGACCGGCAGGGAGCGGGCGCCAGGGATGTGCCCGGCCCGGTACTCCTCGGCGGGCCGCACGTCCAGCAGGACCACCTCCCCGGCCGCCACCCGGGCGCCCAGCTCCTCATGGGTGACCTCGGCCGGGTCGTACGCGCCGAGGTAGGCGTCCCGGGCGGCCGGTACGGCGGCCTGGTGGGCCTCGGCGACCTTGCGCAGCAGCGCGAGCAACCGGGCCACGTCCTCGCCCGCGAGCCGGTAGTGGATGCGGACGCCCTCGCGGCGGGTGACGACGAGACCGGCCTGCTTGAGGGTCTGGAGATGGGCCGAGGCGGTGGTGAGGTGCAGCCCGGCCGCCTTCGCCAGGGCGTCGACGGTCCGTTCGCCCTGGGCGAGGAGATCGAGCAGCTCCAGGCGCTTTCCGCTGGCCAGCGCCTTTCCGCTGGCCGCGAAGGCGTCGTACAGCCGGGCCTTGGTATCGGGGTCCCTGCCGCCGGGGTCCCTGCCGCCGGGGTGCGGGTCGCCGGGGTTCGGTTCTCTGGGGTTCGGGTCTTCCGTCGTGCTGGTCGGCATGGTTGCCTCCGCCGTCGTCGCCTCTTGGGCGCCAGTGCCGTTATTCCAGTAATCCATGGAATAGCGTAGGCCGTCGACGGAGGCGGGGAGCCCGGCCGGGTCCGTCAGGAGACCGCCGGGGCCGGTGGCGTCCAGCGGTGATGGCGGGGGACCGCGCTGGAGACGCCGTAGTCCTTCTTCAGCTGCTCGGGGATGGCGTAGTGCATGACCCGGCCCCGGGTCAGGGAGGACAGTTCGAAGACCGTGGTCAGCTGGCCGAGCCGGTCCAGCGCCCAGGCGCCGAACGGAGAGCGGTCCTCGATGCTCTCCAGCACGCCCAGGAGATGCGGTACGGACTTGACGACCGTGTCCCACGGGGTGTGTGGGACGTCGAGCCAGTCCGCGCAGGTGTCGCCGACGAGATAGCGGATCAGGGCGGAGACGATCGGGTCGAAGAAGGTGCCGGGGACTACCTCCTCGTACAGATCGATGAGCTGGCGGGTCAGGTGGGCGCCCTCCGCCGACGGACCCATGTGGCGGATCATGTAGAGGTCGAGGAACCGCCGGGCCTCGTCCAGGTTCTTCGGGACCGCTTCCTGGTCGACGCCGAGCATCGCGCCGACGACCCGCCAGGCGTAGTAGTACGCCTCCGCGCCCTCCTGCGACATATGGATGCCCAGGCGGTGCAGGCTGTCCAGCACCAGCATCGAGAAGAACATCTGGCCGCCGATCATGTCCTCCTGGCAGATCGGCGTGCCGAGCGTCCCGGCGTCCCAGAGGTCCTCGCGGTTGAGGTGATGGCGGATGGACGCGTGCAGCAGCCGTACCTTCTGCGCCGCCGGGATGAAACGGCTGCCCGCCTCGAAGGCGCCCGGCTGCATCAGATAGACGGTGAACTGGCCGGTCTCCGCCATCCGTTTGGCGGGGTACTTCAGCCCGTGGCTGGCCGACAGCAGCTTCGCCACGTGCGGGACGACGTAACAGGCGGGCATGGAGGCGAAGGACAACGCGGTGGTGATGTGCACGTTGTTGTCGATGAAGAACAGCCGGGCCTTCTCCATCTCGGCCCAGTCCACCCAGGCCGGGGGTGCGCTCGTGGCCGCCAGATACTCCCGGGCCACGTCCGGCAGCCCGTCCGGGAGCGGTGCGCCGGCCGTGGAGACGTACCGCATCAGGGTGTTGAACTTGCCCACCTCCCCGCGATCGAAGAGGGCGGCGACGGTGGCGTCGGCGAGTTCGTCACCGGCCAGGCGCAGGGTGTCCATCGAGGCGTCGGTGTGGGGCATGGGGGTCCTGCCTTTCGGATGTTCCTTGCCCTCCGAGAGCCGGGGGAGAGCTGAGGCGGCGGGAGGTGGGGGAGGTGTGGCGGTGAGAGAGGTGTGGCGGTGTGGGAGGTGGGGCGGTCAGTACGCGCGGTCCGCCGCCGAGCGGGCCAGCCAGGTCAGCGCCCCGGCGGCGGGTGCGGGCAGGTCCAGGCCGTGCAGGGCGTCCAGCGCCTCCTCGACCCGGACGCCGATCATGTCCTCGATCAGGTCGGGCGCCTTGAGGCGGCGCATCAGCGCGCGGACGCTGTCGACGGCGTCCGCGTCCAGGGCGCGGCGGCCCAGCAGGGCGGTGAGCTGTTCACGGTCGGCCACGTCGGCGAGCCGCCAGGTCTCCGCGAGCAGCGCGGTGGGGCGGTGGGCGGAGAGGTCGTCGGCGTTGGCCTTGCCGGTGCGTTCCGGGTCGCCGAACAACCCGAGCAGATCGTCGCGGAGCTGGAACGCCTCGCCCAGCGGCAGCCCGTACGCCGAGTAGCCCTCGCGCAGCCGCTCACCCGCTCCCGCCAGGGCGCCGCCGATCAGCAGCGGCTGCTCGACGGTGTACTTGGCGGTCTTGTACCGGATGACCTTCAGTGACGCCTCGGTGTCCGGACCGGTCCCGGTGCGCAGGATCTCCAGGCACTCGCCCGCGATCAGCTCCCGGGCCAGCACCGGCCACAGGGGACGGGCCCGTGCCAGATAGGCGGCGGGCAGCCCGCTGCTCGCGAACAACTGCCCGGCCAGCGCCGTCAGCAGATCGCCCACCAGCATCGCCAGTGACCGCGCCGAGGCGGCGGCGCGCGGACGGCGCCGCAGCGCGCCGCGCAGGGCGAGGTGCGCGGTGGGGCGCCCGCGGCGCAACCGGCTGTCGTCGATCAGGTCGTCGTGCACCACCGCCGCGGCATGCACCAGCTCCATGGACGCAGCCGCCCGCACCAGCGCGTCGCTGTCCGGCTGGCCCGCCGCCCGCCAGCCCCAGTAGCAGAACGCGGCGCGCAGCCGTTTGCCGTCCGCCACCGCGGCCTCGACCTGCGCGGCCACCGGCGCCAGCAGCGGATCGATCTCCGCGAACCGGTCGGCCTCCTCGGCCACGAAGACGCGCAGCACCTCGTCCACCCGGGCCCGGAAGGCGGCGGGGTGCCAGTGCTCAGACATCGCGGACGGGGTGGTGGGTGGTGGCGTTCCGGGTGCTCCTGGCGTTTCTGGCGAGGATCTCCAGGTGTGCCGGGGGCACGGCCGTGTACCGGTCCAGCGCCAGCCGCCCCCGCGCCATCAGGTCCTGCTCGGCCTGCTCCGCCAGTTCCGCGCCGTCCGAGCGACGCAGCAGGCCCCGTACGGTGCCCAGCGCCGTCCCCACTGTGCTCACCGCCAGGTCCGCCAGCCCGGCCGCCAGGAGCAGCGCCTGTTCGTCCAGGCCCGCCCGCCGCTGCCCCGCGTTCCGTTCCGTGCCGTCTGCCGTGCCGTCCGTCATGCGGTCTGTCATGCCATCTGTCATGTCTGTCCCCACCTGCATGCCTCTGGGCGGCGCCGGTCGTGCGCCGCCCTTCCTGAGGATCCCGGCGGTGTCCGGGCCCGAGCGGAGGAAATCACCAACGAGTGATCGACTCGCTCGACCGTACGGATGGGCGGCAGGGTTGCCGTAAGACTCATTCCGATATATCGTTGACGCATCGCGACTGGTCAACGATGAGGCGCGATGTACGTGAACGAACGCGATGCGAAAACGCGGAAACATGAGAAATGGAGTGATCGCGATGCACACGCACGGATACGAGCACGAGCACGGACGGCGCCGCGGCAAGGGCGGTTTCGAGGGCCGGCGAGCGGCTTTCGGGCCCTTCGGTCCCGGTGGTCCTGGATTCGGCGGGCCGGGTTTCGGTCCCGGACCCTGGGGTGGCCGCGGACGCGGCGGACCCAGGGGAAGGGCCCGGCGCGGTGATGTACGGGCCTCGATCCTGGCCCTGCTGAAGGACCGCCCGATGCACGGCTACGAGATGATCCAGGAGATCGCCGAGCGCAGCGGCGGGGCGTGGAAGCCCAGCCCCGGTTCGGTCTACCCGACCCTTCAGCTGCTGGAGGACGAGGGACTGATCGTCAGTGCGAGCGAGGGCGGCAAGAAGCTGTTCTCCCTCACCGACGCCGGACGCCAGGCCGCCGACGAGGGGCCGGACGCCCCTTGGGAGGAAGCCTCGCGCGGCGTCGACTGGGACACGCTGAACGAGATTCGGCAGGCCGGTTTCGGCCTGATGGAAGCCTTCGGCCAGGTCTGGAAGACCGGCAGCAAGGAACAGCGCGAGAAGGCGCTCGCCGTCATCACCGACGCGCGCAAGAAGCTGTACCTGATCCTCGCCGACGAGGACTGACGGTCGTACCGGTCGTACCAGTTGTGCAGGGGACTACGGGGGTACGGGGGGTACGGGGGCGGAGGGCGTTCCGGGGAGAGTCCCGGGGCGCCCTCCCTCGTGTGCGGACCTGTCCGTCAGGTCGGCGGTCCGTCGAGCTTTCGCAGGGACCCGTCGAGGACCGCCCTTCGACTCTGATGAACTGTCGGAAGCGGTGGGTCGTCAGGAGCGGCACGCCCGGCCCACCCTGCGGATCACCGCCGCGTCGAACAGATCCCACGCGCGCGGGTAGGGTCCCTCGTCGTGGCAGTGCCAGGCCTCCCAGAACAGGTCGGCGAGCAGGGCGTCCACCGGGGCGTACACCCGGTACACGTAGTCCCTGCCGTCGACCGCCGGCAGCGCCACCAGCCAGCAATCGTTGTCCACGTCTGTGTCGGACGAGCGACGTTGCGTGATGGTTGCGGGCAGGGGCGTGCGGCGCACTTTCGTGTGCCCTTGTGCCGGATTGGGCGTGATCTCATCCGTAAGGAGGAGATTCCCGCCAGGGATGTCCGCTCTGCGTGGGACGGGAGAATGCTCCCCGCCGGGGATGACTCGGGCCAAAGGGACTGATGGGGTAGGGGATGTGCACCACCGAATCCCCCGGCAGCCCGACTCCGACCAGGACAGTGCCTCACGCGCGGACCACGATGCCAGGCTCGGCGCCGAGCTGGCAGCGGTGCTCGCGGGCGCCCGCAGGCGGGCGGTGCGGGACGGGGACCGGCACATCGACACGGCCCATCTGCTGCACTCCCTGCTGGAGACCGACCCCGAGGTGCGCGAGGCGTGCGGCGACGACGGGCCGCGACTCGCCCGGCTGTTCGGCTACCTCGTCCAGCGCAGCATCGGCTACGGCCTGCGCTGGCAGAGCACCGTCGAGGACTCCGGCGCGCTGCCCGTGATGACCGTCGCCGAGGGCTACTCACCGCTCGCCGCCGCCGCGCTGGAGCACTCCGCCGGTCGCGCCGCCCGCCGTGGCGACGACCGGCCCCGCGGCCTCGATCTGCTCGCCGCCCTCGTCACCGACCCGGACGCCCGCGCGGTCGAGGTGCTCACCCGCGCGGGCATCGACACCGAACAGCTCCTCAAGCGCCTCGAACCGGCGCCGCGCGGCTGAGACCGTACGGCGGGGTGGTTCGTTCCTGGACACCGGCTTGCTCCCAGACGTCGGCCTGCTCTTGGACGCTGGATTGCTCCCAGGCATCGGCTTGCTCCCAGACGTCGGCTTCCTCCCAGACGTCGGCCTGCTCTCGGACACCGGCTTGCTCCTGGAGGCCGGTTCGCCTTCATGGGGATCGGCCGAGTGCTTGAGACAGGTGCCACGGGGGTGACGGTCATGTCATCGCCTGTCATCATGTGCCGGTGCGTACGACACAGAGCAGCAACGCAGGCCGTGGCAAGGGCTTCGGCCTGGGCCTCGCGTTCGGGTCGGCCCTCGCCTTCGGCGGTTCCGGGGTCGCGGCGAAGCCCTTGATCGAGGCGTGCCTGGACCCGCTGCACGTGGTGTGGCTGCGGGTCGCCGGAGCCGCCCTGGTGATGCTGCCGCTCGCCGTGCGCCACCGCGCACTGCTGCGCCGCCGACCCGCCCTGCTCGCCGGGTTCGGCCTGCTCGCCGTGGCCGGTGTGCAGGCGTTCTACTTCGCCTCCATCTCCCGTATCCCGGTCGGTGTCGCGCTGCTCGTGGAGTACCTCGCGCCCGCGCTGGTGCTGGGCTGGGTGCGGTTCGTGCAGCGCAGGGCGGTGACCCGGGCCGCGGCCGTCGGGGTCGTCCTCGCGGTCGGCGGTCTCGCCTGTGTCGTCGAGGTGTGGGCCGGCCTCAGCTTCGACGTCGTCGGGCTGCTGCTCGCGCTCGGCGCCGCCTGCTGCCAGGTGGGCTACTTCGTCCTCTCCGACCAGGGCAGCGACTCCGGCGCCGACACCCCCGACCCGCTCGGCGTGATCGCCTTCGGCCTGCTGATCGGTGCCGCCGTGCTCACCGTCATCGCCCGCCCCTGGGGCATGGACTGGGGCGTCCTCGCGGGCAGCGCGAGCATGGACGGCAATGCCGTCCCGGCCCTCGCCCTGCTCGGCTGGATCGTCCTGGTCGCCACGGTGATCGCCTACGTCACCGGAGTGGTGTCCGTCCGACGGCTCTCACCGCAGGTCGCCGGGGTCGTCGCCTGTCTCGAAGCGGTCATCGCGACCGTGCTGGCCTGGGTGCTGCTCGGCGAGCATCTCTCCGCGCCGCAGATCATCGGCGGGGCGGTCGTGCTGACCGGCGCGTTCATCGCCCAGTCGGCGACCCCGGCCAAGGGCTCCGCGCAACCCGTGGCCACGGGCGGGGCCGAGCGGGAGTTGTCCGCCCGGGAAACGGCCACGTAAGGTATCGATCATGCTTGCGAAGGCACTCGTTCTTCCGCCTCCGGCCGTCTGAGGCGGGCCCGCCGGAATCCCACGCCCCGCGCGCTTCGCCGGGCGTGACGGTGCTGCCCGCAGACGAAGTCCGCGGACCCCGCTGAGCGGCGGTCCCTCCACGAACTTCCGCGCACCACGCGCGACTGCGGAGACAACGCGTGTCCTTCCTTCCAAATTCTTCCTTTCCGGATTCTTCGGATCCCTCAGCCTCCCCCTCGGCTTTTTCGGCCGCTGCTGCTCCTCCTTCTGTTCCTCCTTCTGTTCCGCCCTCTGTTCCGTCTTCTGTTCCGTCTTCTGTTTCTGCCAGGTTCGTCGGCGGGCTGTCCGTGGGGCGGGGCCTGGTCTATCTGATCGTCGCCGGTGTCGCCTGGGGCACCGCGGGCGCCGCCGCCTCGCTGGTCTACGAGGCCAGCGACATGGGCCCGGTCACCCTGTCCTTCTGGCGCTGCGCCGCCGGACTGGTACTGCTGCTCGCCGCCCGCGCGCTACGGCCCCGGGCCGGCACGGCACCGGTCGGCGCCGTGCCCGAGCCGCTGCGGCGCAAGGCGCTGCGCGCCGTGGCCGTCGGTGCCGGTCTCGCGGTGTTCCAGACCGCCTACTTCGCCGCCGTGGCCGCCACCGGTCTCGCCGTCGCCACCGTCGTCACCCTCGGCGCCGGACCCGTACTGATCGCGCTCGGCGCCCGGCTGACCATGGGGGAGCGGCCGGGGCGCGGCGGTGTGCTCGCCGTGACCGGCGCGCTCGCCGGGCTCGGGGTGCTGGTCCTCGGCGGCGGTGACACCTCCGTACGCCCGTGGGGCGTGGCGCTCGCCCTGCTGTCCGCGGCCGGATACTGCGCGATGACCCTGCTCACCCGCCGCTGGGGCCGCGACGGCGGGGCGGACGCCTCACGCACGACGGTGTGGGCGTTCGCCGTGACGACCGTCTGCCTGCTGCCGTTCGCGCTGGTCCAGGGGCTGGTGCCGCACACCGCCGACCCGGTGCGGGTGGTCTGGCTGGTGGTGTACATCGCGGCCGTCCCCACGGCGCTCGCCTACGCGCTGTACTTCGCCGGAGCCGCTGTCATCCGGTCCGCCACCGTCTCCGTGATCATGCTCCTCGAACCGGTCAGCGCGGCGGGCCTCGCGGTCGTCCTGCTCGGCGAACGCCTCACCGCGCCGACCCTCATCGGCACCCTGCTGATGCTGGGCTCGGTGGCGGGGCTCGCGGTGGCGGAGGCGAAGGGGACGGGATCCGAGGTGGACGTGGGGGGCGAGGTGGGTGCTTCCGAGGCCCCTGGCCCGGCGGCGCCCCGCCCCTGAGGGACGGCGGGCGGGTGTCTCCCCGTCGAGATCCCGTCTGCTCCCCCTGGCTACACCCTGCTACACCCCGCTGCGGCGCCGCAGTTGGTCCCGCGCGGCGCGGTCGCCCGGTCCGCCGCGTCGCTCCAGCCCGGCCGCGATCCGCTCCTGCGTCCCGGCCGGCCGGTGCCCCGCGAACTTGAACTTCGCCCGTACGTCCACCACATCGAGCCGCAGGCCCCGGATGCCCGCCAGCATCCGGCCGTACGGCACTTCCCCCACCGCCACCCGGGCCGAACCGCCCTCAGGCTGGAAGTGGGCAAGCTGGCGGTTGAGGAGGTCGGCCTTGGCCGCCGGGTCGTCCACGACCTGGGCTCGGCAGCGCAGTTGCACGGCCGCGTAGAAGCTGGTCGCGGTGCCGTGCTCGGGCGGGGTGCCGGGAGCGGCCTGCCAGGGGCCGGGGATGAACGCGTGGTCGTCGACCACGCTGAGCAGCACCAGCGGGCTGGTCTCCAGGGCGGGCCAGATCGGGTGGGGGCGGGCGAGATGGGTGACCACCTCGCCGTGCTCGCCGCGCCCGGCGTCGTAGGTGAAGTGCAGCGGCTGGACGTGCGGCGGCTCGCCGGGCAGGCCGTTGACGGCGAGCTGGCCGAAGTCGTGGATGGTCAGCCAGTGCCGCCACTCGGTGTCGTCGGTGGCCGCGTCCCAGGGATGGATCAGCATCACAGCCGCGCCAGATAGTCCGGCAGGGCGGTGCCGGAGGCCAGGCCGGGGTCCGGGAGCGGGGCGTCGTAGCCCTTGCGCAGCGGGACCACTCCGGCCCAGTGGGGGAGGGCGTAGTCCTCCGGCTCCTCGTTCACCCCGCCCGTGCGCAGCTTCGCGGAGACCTCGTCCAGGTCGAGGTAGATCACGGCGGTCGCCGCCAGCTCCTTGCGGTTGGCGGGCCGGGAGTCGGCCGCGCGGCCGGGGACGACATGGTCGACCAGGGCGTCCAGGGCGGCGCGCTTCTCGTCGGGGTCGGTCACGTCGCGCGCGATGCCGTGCACCACCACCGAGCGGTAGTTGATCGAGTGGTGGAAGGCGGAGCGGGCCAGGACCAGCCCGTCGACATGGGTGACCGTCAGGCACACCGGCAGGCCCGGGTCCGCCTTGCCGGTCATCCGCAGCGGGCGCGAACCGGTCGAGCCATGGACATAGAGCCGCTCGCCCACCCGGCCGTAGAGCGTGGGCAGCACCACGGGGGCGCCGTCGCGGACGAAGCCGAGATGGCAGACGTAGCCCTCGTCCAGGATCGCGTGCACCATCTCCTTGTCGTACCGGGCGCGGTCCGCGTCACGGGTGGGGACCGTGCGGTCGGTGGCGGTGTAGGCGGCGGTGGCCGGCCGCGGGGGTGCGGTGGATTCCGGCGTCGGGGTATCCGGTGTCGTGGTCGTCCCCGTGGTGTCCGGCATGGCGATCTCCATTGCACTAGTGCATAGTTAAGTTTGTGCTAGTAGAGTATCCGATCAGTGGGCGGGGCGCAGCGGAGATTTCGGCGAGCGTGGAGCGTGCGGTGGCGGCGGGCGAGCTGGCGCCGGGGCAGCCGCTGCCCCCGATGCGCGAGCTGGCCGAGCGCCTGGGGGTGAACGCGAACACGGTCGCCGCCGCGTACCGCGTCCTGCGGGAACGCGGAGTGATCGAGACCGCCGGGCGGCGCGGCAGCCGGGTGCGCGCGAAACCGGCCACGACCGGGCGCGAGCAGCTCCGCGTGGATGTCCCGGAGGGGGTACGGGACATGGCGGCGGGCAATCCCGATCCGGCGCTGCTGCCCTCCCTGGCGGGCGTCTTCGCCGAGGCCGCCGCCCAGGCCGACCGCGAACCCGTCCTCTACGGCGCCGCCCCCGAGGAGCCCGGCCTGGTCCGCCGCGCCCGCGCCGACCTCGACGCCGACGGGGTGCCGGACGGGCCCCTCGCCGTCACCTCCGGCTCCCTGGACGCCATCGAGCGGGTGCTCACGGCCCATCTCAAACCGGGTGACACGGTCGCCGTCGAGGACCCCGGCTGGGGCAGCCTGCTCGATCTGATCCCGGCGCTGGGACTGCGTACGGTCCCGGTCCGGGTGGACGACCACGGCCCGCTCCCGGACGACGTACGCGCCGCCCTCGCCGCCGGGGCCCACGCCCTGATCGTCACCGACCGCGCCCAGAACCCCACCGGCGCCGCACTGAACGCCTCCCGCGCGCGTGCCCTGCGCGAGGTGCTCCGCGGATTTCCCCGGACGCTGCTGATCGAGGACGACCACGGCCATCGGATCGTCGACCTGCCGCTCTTCCCGCTGGCCGGGGCCACCCGCTCCTGGGCGTTCGTCCGCTCCGCCGCCAAGGCGTACGGTCCCGACCTGCGCCTCGCCGTCCTCACCGGCGACCCGGTCACCGTCGACCGGGTGCGCGGCCGGCAGCGCCTGGGCCCCGGCTGGGTCAGCCGGCTCGTCCAGCGCGCGGTGGCCCGGCTGTGGAGCGGCGGCGCGGTGGACACGCGGGCGGTCGCGGCGGCGTACGGGGCGCGCCGCGCGGCGCGGATCGGGGCCCTCGCCGAACGCGGGGTCCCGGCGACCGGGCGCAGCGGGCTGAACGTCTGGGTGCCGGTGCCCGACGAGACCGGGGCGGTGGCGCGGCTGCTGCACGCGGGGTGGGCGGTGGCGCCCGGCGCCCGCTTCCGGATGAGCGCGCCGCCGGGGGTGCGGGTGACGGTGTCTACCTTGCGGGAGGGGGAGGTGGAGCGGCTGGCGGACGCCATTGCGGAGGCGGTGGGTCCGGTGGGGGTGGATCGGCGGTATGTGTAGGTGGGGTCGCTGCGCTGGCTTGTGGGGGTGCTGCGGGAGTGGGTGTGGGTGCGGGTGGTCGTGGGCTTGTCGCGCAGTTCCCCGCGCCCCTTAGGGGGTTGGGCTCGTCCTGCGATTGCCGATGGTCCTCCCCTTTGCGGAGCGAGTGGCGGCGGGGAATCCGGCTGGCGTCCGGGGCGGTGGTGCGGGAGACGGCGGACCTGCGGTCCACGAATCGCGCCGCCGACGTCGTAGCGCAAACGAAATCTCGTGCGCTGTATCTCGTAGCAACGCTTAATTGTGCGTAGGCTGCGGCCCATGCTGAATCTCGACCGGCTGCGGACCCTCGACGCCCTCGCCCGGCACGGGTCGGTGAGCGGTGCCGCCGAGGGGCTGCACATCACGACCTCGGCCGTCTCGCAGCAGCTGGCCAAGCTGGAGCGCGAGGTGGGACAGCGGCTCCTCGCCAAGCATGGGCGGGGTGTCCGGCTCACCGACGCCGGGCGGCTGCTCGCCGATCACGCGGCCCGGATCCTGTCGCAGGTGCAGCTCGCCCAGTCCGATCTGGAGGCACAGCGCGGCCAGGTGGTGGGGGAGCTGCGGCTGTCGGCGTTCCCGACCGCCGCGCGCGGCCTGTTCCCGCTGGCCCTGTCCGCTCTGCGCGCCGAACACCCCGGGTTGCGGCTGCGCTCCCGCGAGCTGGAGCCCGAGGGCGGCATTCGCGGGGTGGTCCGCGGTGACCTCGATCTCGCCGTCGTCCTCGACTGGTACAACAAGCCACTGCCGCTGCCCGACGGGCTGGTCAAGGCGCCGATCCTGGACGACCCGGCCGACGTGGCCCTGCCCGCCGACCATCCCCTCGCGGACCGGGACGAGGTGGACCTCGGGGAGTTCGCCGACGATGAGTGGATCACCTGGGGCGAGGGCGAGTTCTGCCACGAGTGGCTGGTCTTCACGCTGCGCTCGCGCGGCGTCGAGCCGATCCTCGGCCATCGCGCCGCCGAGACCCACACACAGCTCGGCCTGGTCTCCGCCGGGCTCGGCGTCTGCATCGCCCCGCTGCTCGGCCGCCACCCGATGCCACCCGGCGTCGTCACGGTCCCGCTCAAGCAGCGGATACAGCGCCATGTCTACGTCGTCTGGCGCGCCGACGCCGACCGCCGCCCGTCGATCCGCGCGGCCGTCAAGGCCCTGCGCATGGCCGGAGAGAAGATCGGCGCGTCGGTCACTCCGCCCGGGGCCGTCGGCGCCACTACGCCGACTGGACGCTCGGTTTCGGGTGGTTCGGTGGGGTGAGGGGGTGGGTGCTGCAACGCCTCCGTTCACGGCCTGGTTTCCGGTGGTCCGGTGATGTGAGGGGGGCGGTGCTGCAATGCCTCGGTCCAGGGCCCGGTATCCGATGACCTGAGGGCGTCGGCGGTGCAACGCCCCGATCCACCGCCCAGCTTCCGATGGTCACCTGGCCTGATGGAGTCGGCGCTGCTCTGCACCCCCGGCCGCCGCCCAGCTTCCGCCAGTCCGACGGGCTGACGGAGGCTGCGGTGCCCTGCCTCGGGCTGGCCGCCTCGCCTGCGGGTGCCCGGTGGCCTCACGGGGTTGGCCCTGCTACGCCCCGGCCCGCCCACCACTCCGCCTCCGGCGTCAGCCGCAGCCAGGCGTGTCGGCCGTCGTGCGGTAGCTCGGCCAAGCCGAAGTACTTCCCGGCGAACAGCCGCTCCGCCGAGACGAGTTCGCGAATCGGCTCTCCGGTGCGCGGCGGCGATCCGTGCGTCCCGGCGCAGCTAGGCCCAGCGCTTGCAGCGGGTCAGTGAGTACAGCCAGAGCCCGCTGCCGTCCCAGGCGGACCAGAGGGGGCTGAGATGCGGGGCGCCGTCGGCGGCTACGGTCGCCACCCGGCAGGTCCGCTCCACGGCGAGAAACGCGTCCAGCTCCTCGCGGACATCGTGATCTTCCGTCCCCCGGCGCTGAGTGATGGCGGCCATACGTCCTCCCTTGGTGGACGGTGACGGGTCCGGCGGTGGTGGAGGCGCAGTCGGATCGGACCACCGAACCATGGCGTCGCAGGACCGGCTCAGGGAACTAAAGGAACTGGTCGACCCCGTCACCACCATGCGGCTCACCGTCGAGTGTCGGCAGGGGGTCGTCGGACTGGACGGGCGCGCTGCCCGAACTCGCCCGGCAGGCCCGCGCGTCCGGCGTCCTCGCCAAGGTCGCCCGGCTGGTGGCCGCGGCGCACGAGAGCGGCGCACAGGTCGGCCGCGCCCTCCCCGAACGTCGCCCCGATGGCCGCGCCGCCAGCCGCAACGCCCCGCTCTTCCGGGCCGCCGAACGCCTGCCCGTGCTGCAACTGGCGGGCACCGCGGCGGTACGTGCCGCGCCGCCGATCGAGATCGCCGAGGACGACATCGTCGTACGACGGCTGCACGGGCTGTCGCCCATCCAGGGCACCGAGGCGGACGCGTTGCCGCGTAATCTGGGCTGCCGCAGGTTGATCGGGTCACCGGCGTCTAGGCCAATGTGGCGATCCCCAACGCGGTGTTCGACGTCGTGAAACGCGGCTACGGCATCGGGGTCCCCTCGGACGCCGTCGCGGGAGTGCCCGCCGCGTGCACCCTCGCGCTGGTCGCCACGGTCGCGACCACGGACGAGTTGCTGGGGTGCCTCAAACACCGTCGCCAGGAGATGTCCGGCGGGGTCGGACCGGCGGGACCTGTGCTCGGCCGACCGGATCCGCGCTCAGACCAGCCTGATCTCATCGCCCTCCACGCTGATCTGGGCGGCGGGCAGCGGCTGGGTCGCCGGACCCTGCCGCACGCTGCCGTCGGCCGCCGAGAACCGGCTGTCGTGGCAGGGGCAGGTGATCACCCCGTCGGCGATGCCCTTCACCGCGCAGCCCTGGTGGGTGCACTTGGACGAGAAGGCCTTGAACTCCCCGGCGACCGGTTGGGTGACCACCACCCCCTGGGCCTCGAAGACCTTGCCGCCCCCCTCGGGGATGTCGGTGGTCAGGGCGAGCACGGCACCGCCCTCGGCCGGGGCGCTGCCGGAGGCCGCCGGCGCCTCCGAGGACGACGAGGAGGAACTGTCGTCCCCCGAACCGCACGCGGTCAGCGCCGCGGCGAGCCCGGCCGCCCCGGCCGCGGCCATGACGGTACGACGGGCGGGCCGGACGGCGGGGTGAGGCGAATCGCTGACCATGCTGACGTCCTCCAGAGACGTGGTGTGATCTTTCCGGATCTGCGAGGGTTTCGCGGTCTCGCAGGAAGTACGGACGGGGAGCGGACGGAGTTCACCGTCAGGCGGATCTTCACCCGATCGAGACGCCTGCGCCACAGGGCGGCCCGCGACGCTCCTGAACGCCCCAGTAACCTGGGGAAATGCTCAAGGAAGTCACCGCCACCCGCTACATCACGCCCCTGCGTGAGGGCGGCTCCCTGCCCGGACTCGTCGAGGCCGATGACCTCGGGACGTACGTCCTGAAGTTCCGCGGCGCCGGACAGGGCCGCAAGACGCTGGTCGCCGAGGTGGTGTGCGGGGAGCTGGCCCGCCGGCTGGGTCTGCGGGTACCCGGGCTGGTCACCGTCGCGCTGGACCCCGTGCTCGGGCTCGGCGAACCCGACGAGCAGGTGCAGGAACTCCTCAAGGGCAGCGGCGGCCCCAACCTGGGCATGGACTTCCTCTCCGGCGCGCTCGGCTTCGACCCGCTCGCCTTCGAGGTGAGCGCCGAGGACGCGGGCCGGATCGTATGGTTCGACGCGCTCGTCAACAACGTCGACCGCTCCTGGCGCAACCCCAACCTGCTGATGTGGCACGGCGACCTGTGGCTCATCGACCACGGCGCCACCATGATCTGGCACCACAACTGGCCCGGCGCCGACGCCTCCGCCGCCCGTCCCTACGACGCCTCCGACCACGCCCTGCGGCCCTTCGCCCCGGACATCACGGCCGCCGCCGCGCGGCTGGCGCCGCAGATCACCGAGGAACTGCTCGCCGAGGTCACCGCCGTGGTCCCGGACGCCTGGCTGACCGGCGAACCCGGCTTCGACACGCCGGACGACCTGCGCCGCGCCTACGCCGGACCGCTGCTCGCGCGCGCGGCGGGCGTCCACGACCGCATCAACGGCCTGGAGGGCCCCCGGTGAGCGACCAGCGGATCAACGTGGCCGGGGCGATGACCGAGCGCCACATCACCCGGGCCGGACAGGGCGGTGACCGGAGTGTCTACGAGTACGCCCTGCTGCGGGTCGTCCCGCGCGTGGAGCGCGGCGAGTGCATCAACGCCGGCGTCCTGCTCTACTGCCGGGCCCGGGGGTACGTAGGCGCCCTCACGCACCTCGACGAAACACGGCTGCGCGCGCTGGACCCCGACGCCGACGTGAACGGCGTGCGGGCCGCGCTGCGCGCGGTGGAAGGCGTGTGCGCGGGCGGCGAGGCCGCCGGTCAGGCGGGCGACGACGACGCCGGGCGGCGCTTCCGCTGGCTGGTCGCGCCCCGCTCGACGGTCGTGCAGCCGGGCCCCGTGCACACCGGGCTCACCCTGGACCCGGCGGCGGAGACCCGGCGGCTGCTGGACCTGCTGGTGCGCTGACCCGGCACGGTACGGGCGGTAATGGATCACATCGGGCCGTGCCCCGTTGACACCGGGTGGCAGGGCTTCTAGCGTCACGTCCTGCTGAAGGTACTAAGCGGTCGCTCACCGACTCGGTCGGTCCGGCCGCGGGTGCCGTATCCCCGAGGGCGAGGAGTAGCAGCCATGTCCACCACTGAGCAGCGCGTCGCGATCGTCACAGGAGGCGCGCGTGGCATCGGTGCCGCCACCGCCGTACGGCTGGCCGCCGAGGGTCGGGCGGTCGCCGTGCTCGACCTCGACGAGGCCGCCTGCAAGGACACCGTGGAGCAGATCACCGCGGCGGGCGGCACGGCCCTCGCGGTCGGCTGCGATGTCTCCGACGAGGCCCAGGTCGAGGCCGCCGTCACACGCGTCGCCGAGGAGTTGGGCGCCCCGACCATCCTCGTCAACAACGCCGGTGTGCTCCGCGACAACCTGCTCTTCAAGATGAGCGTCTCCGACTGGGACACCGTCATGAACGTACATCTGCGCGGCGCCTTCCTGATGTCCCGCGCGTGTCAGAAGCACATGGTCGACGCGGGCTTCGGACGGATCGTCAACCTCTCCTCGTCCTCCGCGCTCGGCAACCGTGGCCAGGTCAACTACTCCGCCGCCAAGGCCGGACTCCAGGGCTTCACCAAGACCCTCGCCAAGGAACTCGGCAAGTTCGGCGTCACCGCCAACGCCGTCGCCCCCGGCTTCATCGCCACCGACATGACCGCCGCGACCGCCGAACGCGTCGGCATGGGCTTCGAGGACTTCAAGACCGCCGCGGCCTCGATGATCCCGGTCCAGCGCGTGGGCGAGCCCGCCGACATCGCCAACGCCGTCGCCTTCTTCACGGGCGACGCGGCCGGTTTCGTCTCGGGCCAGGTGCTGTACGTGGCGGGCGGACCGCTCGACTAGGCGCACGGGAGCACACCGGACAGGACACCGGACAACACAGGGGACAACACAGCGGGCAGGGCAGCCGACAAGGCAGCTGCGGCGGATGTGGCGGATGTGGTGGATATGACGAACATGGCAGACGCGGCGGGCGCTACGGGCTCGGCGGAGCGCCCCCCGCTCTCCGGCAAGGTCGCCCTGGTCACGGGTGCCAGCCGCGGTATCGGGTACGGCGTCGCCGAGGCGCTGGTCGCGCGCGGTGACCGGGTCTGCATCACCGGCCGGGGCGAGGACGCCCTCCGGGAGGCGGTCGAGCGGCTCGGCGCGGACCGGGTGATCGCCGTCGCGGGCAAGGCCCACGACGAGGCCCATCAGGCGGACGCCGTGGCCCGCGCGATGGAGGTGTTCGGCCGGGTCGACTTCCTGGTCAACAACGCCGGCACCAACCCGGTCCTCGGCCCGCTCGCCGACCTGGACCTGGGCGTGGCCCGCAAGGTGTTCGAGACCAACGTCGTCTCGGCGCTCGGCTTCGCCCAGCAGACCTGGCACGCCTGGCAGAAGGACAACGGCGGCGCGATCGTCAACATCGCCTCCGTCGCGGGGCTCGCCCCCTCGCCGTTCATCGGCGCGTACGGCGTCAGCAAGGCGGCGATGCTCAATCTGACCGTGCAACTGGCCCACGAGTACGCCCCCAAGGTACGGGTCAACGCCATCGCCCCGGCCGTCGTCAAGACCAAATTCGCCCAGGCTCTCTACGAGGGCCGCGAGGCGGAGGCCGCCGCGGCCTACCCCCTCGGCCGCCTCGGCGTCCCCTCCGACATCGGCGGCGCCGCCGCGTTCCTCACCTCCGACCAGTCGGACTGGGTCACCGGGCAGACGCTGGTGGTGGACGGGGGGATTTTCCTGAATGCCGGGATGGGCTGACGGTGAGGCCGGGCGGGCGGTAGCCCCCCCAACTACCGCACCCCACTTGACGGATGGCCCGTCCATGTCGCCCCTCAGCCGCGTCTCCGGCAGCATTCAAGGGGGAATTTCGGCCATGACAACGTAATCATTCCCAGGTTGATCCATCGGGTCGTTCATCCGCGCTTCACACCGCTGTGGGCTGCGGTAGGGTCTGCCAACCCTTGGCATGGCAGATCGAGGAGCGAGCGCGTGTTCAACCGGAACCGATGCCTGCGGCCAATCGCCGCCATCGCGTCCATATCCATGGCGACCGGATGCGGACTGTTCTCCAGCGACCAATCCGGCGCCGGAGAGCCCATCGTGGTAGGGACCACCAGCGCCCCCAGCACGCTCGATCCGGCCGCCTCGTGGGACGGCTCCTGGGAGCTGTACCGGAACATCTACCAGACACTGCTCAGCTACCCCAACGGTGCGACCAGCCCGCAGCCGGACGCCGCCGAGAGCTGCGCCTTCACGGACTCCTCGAACACCGCCTACCGCTGCACCCTCCGCGACGGCCTCACCTTCTCCGACGGGCACGAGCTGGACGCGGCGGCGGTCAAGCACTCCATCGACCGGATCCTCAAGATCGATGTCCCGGGCGGTCCCGCCGGGCTCCTCGGCTCCCTGGAGCAGGTCGACACCGAGGGCGACAATCAGGTGCTGTTCCGCCTGAAGACCTCCGACGCGACCTTCCCCTTCGTGCTCGCCACCCCGGCGATGTCCATCGTCGACCCCGAGCACTACCCCGCGGACGCCCTGCGCACCGGCACCTCGGTCACCGGCTCCGGCCCGTACAGCCTGGCCTCCTACCAGGAGAACCAGCAGGCCGAACTGGTCCGCAACGACAGTTACAAGGGCTTCGCCGAGCGCAGGAACGATGCGGTCACCATCCGCTACTTCCAGGACTCCGGCGCGATGGTCCAGGCCCTCAAGGCCAAGAAGATCGACCTGACCTACCGAGGGCTGGCCGCCGACGACATCGTCGACCTCCAGACCACCGACCCCGACTCCGGGCTCCAGCTCGTCGAGGGCACCGGGACCGACATCAGCTACCTGGTGTTCAACCCCAAGGACCCGATGGCCGGCGAGCCCGCCGTCCGCAAGGCCGTCGCCCAGGTCGTCGACCGCCCGTCCATCGCGCACAACATCTACAAGGACACCGTCGAACCGCTGTACTCCATGGTCCCCAAGGGCCTGACCGGCCACACCACCGGCTTCTTCGACGACTACGGCGACCCCGACGCCGACAAGGCCCGCGAGATCCTCACCGAGGCGGGCATCACCACCCCGGTCGAGCTGACCTTCTGGTACACCACCGACCGTTACGGCTCCGAGACCGCCGTCCTCTTCAAGGAGCTGAAGCGGCAGCTGGAGGAGTCCGGCCTGTTCGAGATCACCCTCAAGAGCCGCCCCTGGAAGACCTACGTCGAGGGCTACCAGAAGGGCGAGTACCCGGTCTTCGGCCGTGGCTGGTTCCCGGACTTCCCCGACGCCGAGAACTTCATCGCCCCCTTCGTCGGCGACCAGAACGCGCTCGGCACGCCCTACCCGGCCGAGGAGATCACCGGCGTCCTGCTGCCCCGCTCCCGCCGCGAGAGCGACCGGGCCCAGGTCGTGAAGGACTTCGAGGAGGCCCAGCAGATCCTCGTGGACGATGCCCGGCTGCTGCCGCTGTGGCAGGGCAAGCAGTACATCGCCACCAGCGAGGAGATCTCCGGCGGGGAGCAGGCACTGGACCCGTCGACGATCATGATGATGTGGACGCTGTCGCGGAAGACCAGCTGGTAGCCGGTCGGGGCTGATCGGGGCCGACCTGGGCCGTCCCGGGCCGTCCCGGGCCGTCCCAGGGTCGGGCGAAGGCTGGGCCGGAAGTCGATTGTCAGTGGTCGCCTGTAGGTTCTGGGAGCAGGTTCGAAGACCTGGAAGCGACCGCACACCGTAAGGAAGTTGACGTGACCGACATCGCCATGCTGCCCGAGTCCTGGCGCGGAGTCCTGGGCGACGAGCTCCAGCAGCCCTACTTCAAGGAGCTGGCGGAGTTCGTGGAGGACGAGCGGGCGAGCGGGCCTGTCTACCCGCCCCGCGAGGAGGTCTTCGCCGCCCTCGACGCCACGCCGTACGACGAGGTGAAGGTCCTGATCCTCGGCCAGGACCCGTACCACGGCGAGGGCCAGGGCCACGGCCTGTGCTTCTCGGTGCGCCCCGGGGTGAAGATCCCGCCGTCCCTGCGCAACATCTACAAGGAGATGCACCAGGAGCTGGGCACCCCCATCCCGGACAACGGCTATCTGATGCCGTGGGCCCGTCAGGGCGTGCTGCTGCTCAACGCGGTGCTCACGGTCCGCTCCGGCGAGGCCAACTCCCACAAGGGCAAGGGCTGGGAGAAGTTCACGGACGCCGTGATCCGCGCGGTCGCCGACCGGCCCGACCCGGCCGTGTTCGTGCTGTGGGGCAACTACGCGCAGAAGAAGCTCCCGCTGATCGACGAGAGCCGGCATGTGGTCGTCAAGGGTGCCCACCCCTCCCCGCTGTCCGCGAAGAAGTTCTTCGGCTCGCGCCCGTTCACACAGATCGACGAGGCGGTCGCCGGACAGGGCCACACCCCGATCGACTGGACCGTCCCGAACCTGGCCTGAGCCCTGCGCCGGGCCGGTCCACTGCGGGCCGGTCCGGACCCGCCTCTGCGGGATCGCCCCCGGTGACGGTTAGCGTCGTCCGGGACAGTCGGCGAACGGGCGGAGGCCGTGGTGACGGAGCGACAGGAGCAGTCGGTGCCGGACGCTCTGCTGACCCGGATCGGGCAGGTCGTCATGCTGCACCACGCGGGCGACCGCGAGGAGGCCCGCGACCGCCTGCTGCGGCTGTGGGACGAGCTGGGTGAGCACGGCGACCCCTTGCACCGCTGCACACTGGCCCACTACCTGGCCGACACCCAGGACGACCCGGCGGACGAACTCGCCTGGGATCTGCGGGCGTTGGCGGCGGCCGAGGAGCTGACGGACGGCCGCCCCGCCGACCCCGGGAGCGCGGTCGCGGTACGGGCGCTGTACCCCTCGCTGCATCTGAATCTCGCCGCCGACTATCTGAGGCTCGACCGCGCCGACGCCGCCCGCACCCACGTCCGCCGCGCCCGCCGCGCTTGCGCCACCCTGGCCGACGACGGATACGGCAAGGGCGTCCGGGCGGCGATCGGCCGCCTGGAGACCCGGCTGGCCGTGGACCAAGGGGGAGGGGAGTAGGGGGAGTCCTGGTGGGGGGGCGAAGGGGAAGCCTGAAGGTGGCGGCTCCGACCGGCGGAACCGGGGGGACGGACGGCTTTGGCCCGGCATGGATCGCTGCCACGGCCCGGCATGGATCGTCGTTGCGGCCCGGCGCGGATCGAGGCTACGGCCCGGACCTGATCGTGGCTATGGCCCGGCGCTGACCGCGCCTCAACGCCCGTACGTCTGCTCGCAGATCCGCGATTCCGGGCTGTCCTCGCGCCAGCCGCCGTACTGCTTGCCGAGCGCGCAGACGTCCGTCCGGCTGCGGACGTCCTTGCCGATCGAGTCGGCGCGGGCGTGGGCGGCCCCCCGCCGGGGTGGCTGGGGTGCGGGCCGGTCCGCCCTCGGGGGCGGGTCGGAGCGCGGCGCCCGCGACTTCGGCGCCGGGGGAGTGGTGGCCGGGGGCGCCGCCGGGCGGCCCGGCGGGGTGGGCTGCGGTGCGGCGGGTTTCCGGGTCGGGCCGATCATCTCCAGCGCCTCGCGGGCCGGTGCCTGCACGACCTGTGGTCCCGAACTGCCGTCGGGCCGGGGCACCGGCGGTTGCACGGGCGTCGCCGAGGGCCCCGGCGCGGGCGGGCGCTGGACCGTCGTACAGCCGGTGAGGGCCGAGACGGCCACGGTGACCAGGAGCGTGGCGGTGGTCGTCGTTCGATGCACCCGGGCCACTCTGGTGGCTCCGCCCCGATTCCCGGCCCCGGACAGGCACAGGTTGACCCACATGGGTGATCTCCGGCCCCGACCGGCGGGTGTTCCCGCGCGTCGGCTGACGCCCCGGGGCGAGGCGAGGCGCGGTGCCTGCGGGTGCCGGTACGGCTGCCGATGCCGGGCCGGGGTCCGGGTGGCCCTGCGGAGGCGCCCCGCCCCGGCTGCGGAGATCGGTCCCGGTCGGCCCCCCGCGTGCCTGGCTCGCCCTCAGGTCTCAGCCCCGGCCGCCTCACCCTCGTACCCCGCCCTCGTACCCCGCCGCCGAGGCCGGCCCTGCCAGGTCACCGCGCCTTGGCCTCCTCCACGTCCCTCAGTCCCCCGTAACCCCATCAATGCTCTCCCGCAACAGATCCGCGTGGCCGTTGTGCCGGGCGTACTCCTCGATCATGTGTGTGTAGATCCAGCGCAGATTGAAGGGGTCGTCCGTGCTGTGGTGGTGGCCCTTGGCGAGGTCGTCGAGGGCGAAGCCGGAGGCGTGGCGGCGGGCGACGGTGATCTCGTTCTGCCAGGTGGCGTACGCGTCCTGCCAGGTGTCCGTCTCGGTGACCCGGAAGTCGCCGTCGCGGTCCTCGGCGGTGTAGTGGATCGGCGCGGCGTCCTCTCCGGCCAGGACCCTGCGGAACCAGCCGCGCTCGACGTCCGCCATGTGCCGTACCAGGCCCAGCAGGGTCAGAGCGGACGGCGCCACGGAGGCGGTCCTGAGCTGCTCGTCGGTCAGGCCCTGGCATTTCACGGCGAGGGAGGCGCGGTGGTATTCGAGCCAGCCCTCCAGCATGGTGCGTTCGTCGGCGGTCCGGGAGGGTTCACTGCGTTCGATGGTCATGGATCCATCCTGACCTGCGGGAAGGGGCATCCGCCAGGTCTCCCGGCGCCGGGCTCCGGCCGGTGCCCGCCGGGGGCGTCACTCGCCCAGCATCCCCGTCACCAACTCGCGCAGCCCCGCCCGCACCTCCGCCAGCCCCGGCACCTGCGCGCTGAACGACCCCGCGGCGCACGAGAACATCAGCCCGTCCGTCCAGGCGACCAGCGACAGCGCGTGCCGGTCGGGAGCGGTCGAGCCCATCGCCGACACCAGCTCGGCCAGCTGGGCGCGGAAGACGGCGCCGGTCGCGTCGTAGTAGGCGCGCAGCTCGGGGCGCCGGGTCGCCTCCAGGGCGAGTTCGTAGCGGGAGATCAGCAGCTCGCGATGGTCGGTGAGGGAGCGGTGGACGGCCAGGGCCAGCCCGTTCACCAGCGAGTCGGGGCCGCCGCGCGGGTCCGGCATCTCGCCGAGCGCCAGTACCTGGGTCTCCCGCTCGGCGTGCCTGCGTACCGCCAGCTCCAGCAGGGCCTGGCGGGTACGGGCCACGTTCGAGGTGGAGCCCTGCGGCAGCCCCGCGGCCTCGTCCACCGCGCGATGGGTCAGCCCGCGCATCCCGCGCTCCGCGAGCAGCGCGATGGCGGTGTCGGCGACCAGCTCGGCACGGCTGGCGACGCCGGGGGCGCCGGGCGTGCTGGACGTGCTGGGTGTGCCGGAGGTGCTGGTGGGGGCGCTGGCGGGACGTTCGGGCATGGGGGCCAATCTACCCGGCGATCTACCCCCCTCACTACGCCTGTAGTACAGTCACGACTGGAGAAGTCACTACACCCGTAGTGACTGTCGGTGTGGGTGAAGCGAGCGGGTCGGTGTCGGAGGAGGAGCCATGCGGGAGACGACGACGGCCGTGGTCATCGGCGGCGGGATCGGCGGACTGACCGCCGCCGTGGCCCTGCACCGGCGCGGCGTGCGCGTCACCGTCCTGGAGCGTGCCCCCTCGCTGGAACCGGTCGGCGCCGCGATCTCCCTCGCCCCCAACGCCCTGCGCGCCCTGGACGTCATCGGACTCGGCGACGAGATCCGCGCCCTGGCCGCCTGGCAGGGCGACGGCGGCCTGCGCACCCCCGGCGGGCGCTGGCTCGCGCGGACCGACGCCACCGCGGTGGCCGAGCGGTTCGGGGGACCGCTCGTGCTGCTGCCCCGCGCCACCCTCATCGCGGCCCTCGCCGCCCGCCTGCCCGACGGCACGATCCGCACCTGCGCCGAGGCGACCGTCACCGACCCCGGCGACCCCGGCGACCGGACCCGCCCCGCCCAGGTCCGCACCGCCGACGGCACCCTCACCGCCGACCTGGTGGTGGGCGCCGACGGCATCCACTCCGCCGTACGGCACGCCCTCTTCCCCGCCCACCCCGGAACCGTCTACTCCGGCTTCACCACCTGGCGGGTCACCATCCCGGTGCCCGGCGCGTCGTTCGCCTCGCACGAGACCTGGGGCCGGGGCCGCATCTGGGGCACCCACCCGCTCAAGGACGGCCGGGTCTACGCGTACGCCGCCGCCCTCGCCCCGGCCGGTCAGCGCGCCCCCGATGAACGCGCCGAACTGCTGCGCCGATATGGCGAATGGCACGACCCCGTCCCTGCCGTGCTGGCCGCCGCCCGGCCCGGGGACGTACTGCGCCACGACGTCCATCACCTCGCCGAGCCGCTGCCCGCCTATCACCGGGGCCGGGCCGCCCTGCTCGGCGACGCCGCGCACGCCATGCCGCCCAACCTCGGCCAGGGCGGCAACCAGGCCATCGAGGACGCGATCGTCCTCGCCCACCACCACACCGACCTCGCCGCCTACTCGGCCGCGCGGCTGCCCCGTACGACCCGGATCGCCCGCCAGGCGGTGCGCGTGGCGCGGCTCAACCTGACGGCCAACCGGGCCGCCATCGTCGTACGGAACACGGCGGTCGCGGCGCTGTCGAAGGCCGGGCCCACGCTGTTCCTGAAGGGCTTCGACGGGATCGCCGACTGGCACCCGCCGAGGGAATCGCACAGGCGGGCGGAGCCGGGCGCGGACGACACCGTATGCTCCGAGCAGACCGGGGCGGGCGAGCGCCCCGAGGACTGACGGGCGCCCCAGGGACTGATGGGGCGTCCTGAGGACTGACGTGGCGTCCAGAGGACCGAAGAAGCGTCCCAAGGACAACCAGGGCGTCCCAGGGACCGAAGAGCGGGGAGATGGCGTGAAGGTCGGCTGCATCGGACTCGGTGACATCGCGCAGAAGGCGTATCTGCCGGTGCTCGGCAGCAGGCCCGACATCGAACTGCACCTCCAGACCCGTACCCCCGCCACCCTCCACCGGGTCGCCGACGGCCTCCACCTCCCCGCCGGGCAGCGCCACACCACGCTCGACGCACTGCTCGCGCAGAACCTCGACGCGGCCTTCGTGCACGCGCCGACCGCCGTGCACCCCGAGATCGTCGCCCGGCTGCTGGAGGCTGGCGTCCCCACGTACGTCGACAAGCCGCTCGCGTACGAACTCGCCGGTTCCGAGCGGCTGGTGGCGCTCGCCGAGGAACGCGGGGTGAGCCTCGCGGTCGGCTTCAACCGGCGGTACGCCCCGGCCTACGCGCAGTGCGCCGACCATCCGCGCGAGCTGATCGTGATGCAGAAGAACCGCGTCGGGCTGCCGGAGGAACCCCGCGCGATGATCCTGGACGACTTCATCCACGTCGTGGACACCCTGCGCTTCCTGGTACCCGGCCGGGTGGACGACGTCAGCGTGCGGGCGCGGGTGGTGGACGGGCTGTTGCACCACGTGGTGCTCCAGCTCGCCGGGGACGGCTTCACCGCGCTCGGCCTGATGAACCGGCTCAGCGGCTCCACCGGGGAGATCCTGGAGGTCTCCGGGCAGGACACCAAGCGCCAGGTGCTCAACATCGCCGAGGTCATCGACCACAAGGGGCAGCCCACCGTGCGGCGGCGCGGCGACTGGGTGCCGGTGGCCCGGCAGCGCGGCATCGAACAGGCGGCCCTCACCTTCCTGGACGCCGTACGGGCCGGGAAGGTGCTCAGCGCCCGGGACGCGCTCGCCACCCACGAGCTGTGCGAGCGAGTGGTGCGCGCGGTGCAGGACGGTCCCGCCGCGGCCTGACCCTCCGCAGCCCCTCCGTCAGCCCCAGCCCGGCCAGCACCAGCAGCGCCACCCACACCGGCCAGGCGCCGTACCGCACATATGGGGTGACCCCGTCCGCCAGCGGCACCTCGTACACCCCCGTCGCGCTCGCCGCCGTGCCCAGCCGGGCGCCGACCCGCTCGCCGTCCGGGCCGTGGACCGCGGAGACGCCGGTCAGCGTGGCGTGCACCATCGGCCGCCCGGTCTCGGCGGCACGCAGTGCGGCCAGCGAGGCATGCTGCTCCGGCGCCCAGCTCCGCTGGAACGTCGATGTCGCCGACTGCGCGACCAGCACCTGGGCCCCGTCCCGCGCCAGCGACCGGCTCATGTCGGGGAACGCCGACTCGAAGCAGACCATCGGCCCGATCCGCGGCCCGCCGCCGACGTCCATCACCACCTGCCGGGTGCCCCGCTCACGATCCTCGCCCGCGGCCTCGCCGACCGAGGTCGCCCAGCCCAGCAGCGAACGCGCCGGGACATACTCACCGAACGGCACCAGCCGCATCTTGTCGTACCGGTCCCCGGTCAGCCCCTGCGGCCCCACCAGCACCGAACTCTTGTGGATACCGGCCCGGTCGAACCGCCGCGCGTCCACGTTCACCAGGATCTCCGCGCCCGTCTCCCGCGACAGCGCGGCGATCCGCGCCGCCAGATCGGGCCGCTCGTTCAGATCGAACCCGACACTGGACTCGCCCCACACGATCAGCTCCACGCCGCGCCCGGCCAGCTCACGCGTCAGCCGCTCCTCCCGCTCGAAGCGCCGGTCACCGCTGTCGGCCCCCTCCACGATCCCCGGCTGTACGACGGCCACGGCGACCCGTTCACCCACCTCGGGGCGCGGCGCCCACACCCACGCCAGGGAGGTGGCGGCGGCGGTGGCCAACAGCCCGGCGACCGCGACCAGACCGGCCACCGCGGGTGCCCGGCCGCCCGTCAGTGCCACCGGGCCAGTTGTCGCCGGCGCCTGGCTGCCGGTTGTCGCCGATTCCTGGTTTCCGGTCACCGCCATGGGACCGGTCGTCGCCGGTACTCGGCTGCCGGCTGCCGTCACCGGACCCGTCGCCGCGGGTACGTGGCCGCCGGTCACCGCGGACGCCCCGCGTGCCCGCACCACTACCACCAACGCCGCGACCGCCACATTGACCGCCACCAGCAGGAAGCTCAGCAGCCACACCCCGCCGACCGAGGCCAGCCGCAGCGCCGGAGCCACCTGCCACTGACTCGCCCCGAGCATGCCCCACGGCCCGCCCAGCGCCTGCCAGGACCGGACCAACTCCACGGCCAGCCAGCCCGATGGCAGCACCAGCAGCGCGGCGCCGACCCGCCCCGGCGAGGGCGGCCCGCCGAGGAACCGGCGCACCAGCCACCCCCAGGGCGCCCACAGGGCACCGAGCAGCGCCGCGATGACGAACGTAAAGACATGCAGATTCGGCAGCAGCCAGTGATGTACGCCCAGTACGAAGCCGAAGCCCCCGCACCAGCCGTCGTACAGCGCCCGCCGCCCGCTGACCGCCCCGCGCGCCAGCAGGACCCACGGCACCAGCGCGACCGGCGCGCACCACCACAGTGACGGCGCCGGGAACGTCACCAGCGGCAGCGCGCCCGCGCCCGCCGCGACGACCGAGCGGCGCCAGGGGGAGGTGAGCCAGTGGTCCCACGACTTCATACGACGCCTTCCCACGGATGCGTCCAGTGTGGCGGCGTCGCCGATCCGGGTACAGCGGGTGCCGACGGTGCCGGCGCAGGGTCAGGGCAGCCGCCGCCACTTCTCCCGTACGGCGACATGCCGCAGCCGCCACCCGTCGGCCGTGCGCACGAGTCCGAACGCGTACCGCCCGCCGCACACGAAGTCGGGCACGGCGGAACCGCCGTCGGCGCCCGCGGTGGCCATCGGATTGACATAGTCGGCCTGCACCCGGGCGACGTCACCGGTGTCCCGCTCCAGGACCTCGAACCGCACCCGCCGGTTGACGATCAGATGCTGCCGCGCCGGAAACCCCCGCAGACTCTCCGCGAGCCAATCGGCCACCGCGCCCGCCTCGCCCTCGATCCCGCCCGCCGAGGTGTAGTCGGCCCGCCCGTCTGCGGTGAACAGCTCTCGGTACCCCTCCCAGTCGCCGTCGTCGACCGTCACCGCGTAATCGGTGATCAGTCCGTCCACGGCCAGCCGATCCAGCACCGTCGCAAGCTCCACACGCTGCGTCACACGATCAGTGTTGAACATCAGGAGTGCACAGCCAAGGGCTGCGCAGGACATTCGCCGGACGTGTCGATATTCGGTGGCCGAAGATCGACGGTAGGCCGGAGGCTTACGGACATGAACGATCAGCCACAGACGGTCCGGATACCGACTGCCCGGATACCGACCAGCGCACCGGCCGACGACGAGCCGGTGCCCGACGAAGCGGTTCGTGCCGAGCCCCGTTTCCGGGTCCGGGCCCGGTACACCGAGTCCACGCTCACCGTGTACCAGGCGTACCACCGCAGTATCGGCGTCCCCGCCGCCCGCACCGGCCGCTTCCCGGCCCACTGGAAGCGGGACCGCATGACCTGGATCAAGCCGTCCTTCCGCTGGATGATGTACCGCTGCGGCTGGGGCACCAAGGCGGACCAGGAGACGGTCCTGGCCGTCGAGATCACCCGCGAGGGCTTCCTGTGGGCGCTGCGCCACTCCTGCCTCTCGCACTACGTCCCCGACCTGCACGGCGACCGGGCCGCCTGGAAGGAGCAGCTTCGGCGGGCGTCCACGCGGGTGCAGTGGGACCCGGAGCGCGATCTGAGATTCAGTCCGCTGCCGTACCGGTCCCTGCAACTCGGACTCGCGGGGGAGGCGGCGGGCCGGTACGCGGACGAGTGGATCGTCGGCATCGAGGACGTGACGCCGCTGGCCGCGGAGGTCCACGCGCTGGTGCGGGCCGGTGATCTCGGCCGCGCGACGGAACTGCTGCCGCCGGAGCGGCCGTATCCGCTGCCGGACGATCTACCGGCGCATGTCCGGCCGTAGGCTCGATCACGATCAGCGGGGGATCCGGAGAACGGCCGACGGGCCGGTAGGACGGCTGGCGGAATCCGGAGAACGGTCGGGGAATCCGGAGAACGGCTGGCGAGAACCGGAGAACGGCTCGGGTTCAGGAATGGTTCAGGGAGGTCAGGAATGGTCGGGGAGGCCCGGATGGTTCGGCCCGTCACCGTCGTCACCGGCGGCAGCCGGGGGATCGGCGCCGCCACCTGTCTGCGGCTCGCCGCCGACGGACATGACGTGGTGGTCGGGTACGTCCGTGACGAGCAGGCCGCGCAAGGGGTGGCCGACGGGGTACGGGCGGCCGGGCGGCGGGGTGTGACCGTACGGGTCGACACCTCGGTCGAGGGCGAGGTCGCGCGGCTGTTCGAGATCGCGGAGGCGCAGGCCGGGCCGGTCACCGGGCTGGTGAACAACGCGGCGGTGACCGGGCCGCTGGGACGTCTCGCGGACGCGGACCCGGCGGATCTGCGGCGGGTCGTGGACGTCAATCTGCTGGGCACGCTGCTGTGTTCGCGCCGCGCGGCCCAGCTGATGACCGGTCGGGGCGGCGGGGCGATCGTCAATGTGTCGTCCGCCGCCGCGACGATCGGCAGCCCCGGGGAGTATGTGCACTACGCGGCCACCAAAGCGGCCGTCGACGCGCTGACGCTGGGCCTGGCCAAGGAACTCGGGCCCGACGGGGTGCGGGTCAACGCCGTGGCGCCCGGGGTGATCGACACCGGGATGCACGCGGCGATGGGCGATCCCGGCCGGGCGGAGCGGATGGCGGCGACGACGCCGTTGCGCCGGCCCGGCGACCCCGGCGAGATCGCGGCGGCCATCGCCTGGCTGCTGTCCCCGGACGCCTCGTTCACGACCGGCGCGGTGCTGAGGGTGTCGGGGGGACGCTGAGCGGCATCCGAGGCGGAGTGCTGGGTGCCGTGTCCGGCGTCAGGCTTGGCCGCTGCTCAGCCGTTCGAACGCGGTCGGGGTGGGCCGGTGCGGCAGGAATTCCTTGATACGACGGGCGCAGGCCGCCGCATCCGTCGTACTGGTGTCGCATTCGATGTCGTAGACGCCGTGGGCGTGTACGTGGGGGAGCTGGCGGGCGGCGAGACCGGTCGGCCGGTCGCCGCGCAGGCGTTCACGGCGTTCCAGTTCCGGGAGCGGGCAGTGCACGCCGACGAGGACCACATCGCGCGGGGCGAAGAGGGCGAGGCAGTCCTCCAGCCGCCATTTCGCGCTGAGCACATGGTCCATGACCACGTGATTGCCGGCCGCGGCCATGCCCGCGACCGCGCGGTGGTAGCCACGCCAGGTGCGGTGCAGCAGCGTGTCCAACGCGTCGGGCGGCACCGGGACGGGGGAGCGCAGCGCGTGGAAGGCGTCCACGGGGAGATGGAAGTACGGCTCGTCCAGGATCCGCAGCAGCTCTGTGGCGATGGCTGATTTGCCCGAACTGGTGGTGCCGTTCAGGAAGATGATCAGGCCTTGGCGGGCCGGGGCGTCGGCGAGATGCTCCATGGCGTGGATCGTGTCATGGCAGGGCCGGTGCGGATGCCGCCGTCGATGCCGGTGATCACGCCGCTTCGACGATGTCGCCCCGCACCGCCGCCGCCCACTCGACCACCAGCAGCTCGTACTCCGCGCGCTCCTGGGTGGACAGAGAACCGCCCGCGCGCAGCCACAGCGCCCGGATCTTTTCGTTCACCTCGGCGGCGGACCGCGCGGAACCAAAGGGCACGGAATCTCGGAACATGCGGCAAGCCTAGGGGCAAGAACTGACACTGCGCTACCGGCCGGCTACGGCGATGGGCGGCAACTGGCCAGGATCGGCCCGCCGGTCCGGCCGCGCGTGCCCTGCCGACACCCGCGATGGCCAGCATGAAGATGACTACGCCGAGGGGGACGCGGGTCCGGGCGAACGGCATGAACGACATGGTGCGGGCGTGGGGGAACGTGAGTGCGAGGCTGCTTTGGGGCATCGTTGACGCCCAGTCCGGCTCAGCGATTCGAACGCCCCTACCACCGAGGGATGCCGCCAGATGATGACCCGTCCTCTCCTCCTCATCGACGTCGACGGCCCGCTCAACCCGTACGCCGCGAAGCCGTTCCGGCGGCCGGAGGGCTATCTGACCCATCGCATGCGCCCCACCGGCTGGGAGCAGTCGTGGCAGAAGCCGCTGCGGGTGTGGCTCAACCCGAGCCACGGTCCCGCCCTGCGGGCACTGCCCTTCGACCTGGTCTGGTGCACCACCTGGGCGGCGGAGGCCAACAAGTGGATAGCCCCGCAGATCGGCCTGGAGTCCCTGCCGGTCATCGAGTGGCCACAGGGCGCGGCCCGGGACCGGACGTCCGACGACCCCACGTTCTGGAAGACCCGGCACGTGGTGGCGTGGGCGCGGGGGCGGGCGTTCGCGTGGATCGACGACGACATCGATGACGTGGACCGGCGGTTCGTCGCCAACCACCACGACGCCCCGGCCCTCCTGCACCACGTGAGCCCACGACTCGGCCTGCTGAAGCCGGACTTCGAGACGCTGGCGTCGTGGGCGGCGGGGTTGTCCCCGACGGTCTGACCGGACGGTCGGGAAGCGCCATCGGCGGCCGGGCGCAGCTCGGGAGGCGCTCGGGAGCAGTGGCTCAGCCCGCCGATTCCGCCGCGTGCGGGCTCAGTGCACCTGCCAGGACCAGCACGATGATGACGATGCCGAGGGCTTCGAACCCACAGGCTGGACCTACCGGGTCGACGAAGAGTTCACCAACGCACCCGGCCGGGCGAGGAACATCAGCCTCCCGGCATCGTCAGCCTCGACGCCCCACCCGCCAGCCGCCAGATCCTCGCGGGCACCGGCAGATCGAGGGCAAGGCCGAGTCCGTCGCGGCACTCTGCGGCGGCGCCGTGCACACCCTCGACCCGACCACCGGCGTCGCGTCCCTCGGCGGCAAGACAAGAACGGCCTGACCGGCACACAGCCGGGGGGTTTCAAAGGGAGCGCCGGCGCTCCAGGGGTGGGCGAGTGGGCGGCAGGGAACGTTGTCCTAGACTCGGTCGGTTCCTGGCATTTGTGCACAGGGTCCGGATCTCCGGGCTCGTGGACGTGACGACCGTAGAGAGAAGGAAGAGCATGGCTATACCGCTCGCGTATTCGGCGTTCATCGCAGCCTTGAAGGGCGCGGGTCTGACGGTCATCGAGGAGAAGACCGACGGCAGGTCGCCCGCCCTGCACAACCGGAACAGCAAGGGCCCGTGGGGGCCGGTGCACGGGGTGATGATCCATCACACCGTGACCAAGGGCCACGACACCACCGTGTCCATCTGCCGCCAGGGCCATAGCTCCCTGCCGGGACCGCTGTGTCACGGGGTGATCTGCAAGGCCGGGCACATCCACGTGGTCGGCTACGGCCGGGCGAACCACGCGGGGCTCGGGGACGACGACGTCCTGAAGGCGGTCATCGCGGAGCAGGGTCTGCCCGCGGACAACGAGACGAACACCGACGGCAACCGGTACTTCTACGGCTTCGAGTGCGAGAACCTCGGCGACGGCAGGGACCCCTGGCCCGCCGTTCAACTCGACGCCATGGCCCGCGCGTCGGCCGCACTGTGCCGGAAGCACGACTGGGACGAGCGGTCGGTGATCGGGCACCTGGAGTGGCAGCCCGGGAAGATCGACCCGCGCGGCTTCACCATGGCGTCGATGCGCGAGCGGGTCGCCGGGCTGCTGGAGGGCAAGCCGAAGCCGCCCGCTCCGAAGCCGCGGCCGGTGCCGAAGAAGCCGGTCGTGGATCTGTCGCGGCTCGTCGCCGCTGCCAAGTCCAACCCGAAGGCCACGGGCACTCCCGTCACGTATGCCGGGGTGCGCACCGTGGAGGCCGCGCTCGTGAACGCCGGTCTGCTGGCCAAGACGTACGGCGACGGCCACTACGGCACAACGACCGTCGCCGCGTACGCCGCCTGGCAGCGCAAGCTCGGCTACTCCGGGACCGCGGCCGACGGCATACCCGGCATGACCTCCCTCAAGAAGCTCGGCGACAAGTACGGCTTCACCGTCGTCGCCTGACCCGAAAGGACCCGATCTCAGGTCCCGGCTCGGCCTGCCCGGATCCGGGACGTCACGAACCCGGCGTCGCCGGCGCGGGGCGTGCGATGTGAGGCGCGGCGGCTCGGTGGCCCCACCGCCGCGCCTTCCTCATCGTCGTCGGCCTCGGCTGGGCCGGGTACGGCGGACTCGGCATCGAACCGGCGGCCTGGCGGCAACACAGACCCGCCCCGGCTTTGCTGTGCAAAGAGCAGAGCGAAAGATCAACTGGGAGAGGGATGGGAGGTGATCATGGAAAGCATCTCCAAAGTGCCGCTGGAAACAGCTGAGAAGCAGCAATCTGCCGCTGGCCTCAACTGGCGGCCGAAGCCCTCTCTCAGCCCGCCGATTCCGCCGCGTGCGGGCTCAGTACACCTGCCATGACCAGGACGATGATGATGACGCCGAGGGCGATGCGGTACCAGACGAACGGCATGAAGGACTTGGTGCTGATGTACTTCATGAACCACGCGATGACGGCGTACCCCGTGGCGAAGGCGACGATCGTCGCGAAGATCGTCGGGCCCCAGGTCACATGCCCGCTGCTCATGGCGTCGTTGAGTTCGAACAGGCCCGAGGCCAGGACCGCCGGGATGGCGAGGAGGAAGGAGTAGCGGGCGGCGGCCTCGCGGTTGTAGCCCATGAAGAGGCCGCCGGTGATGGTCGCGCCGGAGCGGGAGACGCCGGGGATGAGGGCGCAGGCCTGGCAGAGGCCGAAGATCAGGCCGTCCTTGGCGTTGAGGTCCTGGAGGCCCTTGCGCTGCTTGGGGGCGCGGTGCCGGCCGCCCGTTTCGTCGCGGGCCGCGAGCCGGTCGGCGATGCCGATGATGATGCCGACGACGATCAGCATGGTCGCCGTGATCCGCAGATCACGGAACGGCCCCTCGATCTGGTCCTTGAGCGTCACGCCGAGCACGCCGATCGGGATCGAGCCGATGATCACCAGCCAGCCCATCTGGGCGTCGTGGTTCCGGCGCCATTCCTTGCTGTACAGCGAGCGGCACCAGGCGAGCACGATCCGCCCGATGTCCTTGCGGAAGTAGATCAGCACCGCGGCCTCCGTGCCGATCTGGGTGATCGCCGTGAAGGCGGCACCCGGGTCCTCCCAGCCGGAGAAGGCCGCGGTCAGCCGCAGATGCGCGCTGGAGGACACGGGGAGGAATTCGGTCAGCCCCTGGACGAGTCCGAGGATGAGTGATTCGAACCAAGACATGGAAGTTGGGAGTCCAAGTGCCGATCGTGAAACGGGCGACGGTCACACCGAGCACGGCCATGTGGGTGATCGGGTGTGGTGGAGGCAGCGTAGCGTCCCGTGCGCCCGCCCCCGACACAGGGGCTTCGTGGGTGGGAAGCGGGTGCGATCCGTGCGGGAGTTGGGTGTTGAGAGTCAGGGCCGGGGCCGGCGATGCCTATGCGGCGGTCGGGCCCGTCACCGTCCAGCCCGGGGACTGCGGGTGGGCCCTCAGGTCCTCGTGGCGGACCTGCTCCCCGCACGCCTGGCACACGATCCGCGGGACCAGTTCCTGGCCGCAGCTGTGCTCGATCACCATCGGGCGGTCGTCGTCCGGGCGGAGATGGCGGTCGCCCCAGGCCATCAGGGTCATCAGCACCGGTTCCAGTTCGAGCCCGGCCCGCGTCGGCCGGTACTCGAAGCGCTGCGGGCGCTCGCTGTAGACCTCCTTGGTGAGGATCCCGGCGTCCAGGAGGCGGCGCAGCCGGGTGGCGAGGATGTCGCGGGGGGCGCCGATGTTGCGCACGAGCTGGTCGAAGCGGCCGTTGCCGAGGCACACCTCCCGCAGGACGAGCAGCGAGTACTTCTCGCCGACCAGCGCCAGGGTGTCGGCGATCGAGCAGGGGCGAGCGTCTTTTCGGGCGGCCATGGGCCCAGTGTACTGAGGGTTTGATTTTCCAACCATCCGAGCTAGGGTGGGTTTGGATTTCCTACTCATTGGGGGTTGGGCTGGTCGAGGTGGCTGCCGGGTGATCGGGCCGCCCGCGCCCGTCGTGCCCCCGGCCGCCAAGGAGGCCGCTCCATGCGGGACGCAGTCGTCGTCGAAGCCGTACGCACCCCCATCGGCAAGGGCAGGCCGGGCGGCGCCCTCGCCCATGTGCACCCCGTCGAACTGCTCGCCCACACCCTGCGCACCCTCGTCGAGCGGTCCGGCGTCGACCCGGCGCTCATCGACGACGTCATCGGCGGGACCGTGGACCAGGTCGGCGAGCAGGCCATGAACACCACCCGGTACGCCGTCCTGTCGGCGGGCTTCCCCGAGACGGTCCCCGCGACCACCGTCGACCGCCAGTGCGGCTCCTCCCAGCAGGCCGTGCACTTCGCCGCCCAGGGCGTGCTGTCGGGCGCCTACGACATCGTCGTCGCCTGCGGCGTGGAGTCGATGAGCCGGGTGCCGATGTGGTCGAACGTCCCGCCCGGCGCCGACCCCTTCGGCCCCGGTGTGGCCGCCCGCTACCCCGAGGGACTGGTCCCGCAGGGCATCAGCGCCGAGCTGATCGCCGCGAAGTGGTCCCTCACCCGCGAGCGCCTGGACGCCTTCGCCTTCGCCTCGCACCACAAGGCCGCCACCGCCTGGGCCGCCGGCCGCTTCGACGCCGAGGTGACTCCGCTGGACGGTGTCACCCGCGACGAATCCGTCCGCCCCGGCACCACGCCCGAGACCCTCGCCGGGCTCCGGCCCGCCTACCACGACCCCGCCTTCGCCGCACGCTTCCCGCAGATCGAGTGGCACGTCACCGCGGGCAACGCCAGCCCCCTGAGCGACGGCGCCTCCGCCGTCCTGATCATGTCCGGCGAGACCGCCGCCCGGCTCGGCCTGCGTCCGCTCGCCCGGCTGCACAGCTTCGCCGTCACCGGCTCCGACCCGCTCCTGATGCTCACGGGCGTGATCCCGGCCACCGAGAAGGTGCTGCGCCGGGCCGGACTCGACCTCGCCGACATCGACCTGTTCGAGGTCAACGAGGCGTTCGCCAGTGTCGTACTGACCTGGCAGCAGGAGACCGGCGCCGATCTCGCCAAGGTCAATGTCAACGGCGGCGCCCTCGCCCTGGGCCACCCCCTGGGCGCCAGCGGCACCCGGCTGACCACCACGCTGGTCCACGCGATGCGCCGGCGCGGAGCGCGCTACGGCCTCCAGACCATGTGCGAGGCGGGCGGGCTGGCCAACGCGATGATCCTGGAGGCCGTCTAGAGCGAACAGCTCTAGGGAGCCTGTCTGTCGTCCGCCGCCGGGCAGACCGCCGCGCTGTCCTTCGCCGCCGGGCGGCCCCGCAGGTGGTGGCGCTTGCGCCAGGCCACCACCGCTCCGGCCAGGCCCGGTACGGCGATGCAGGCGAGGGCGATCAGGAAGGCGGGCGAGGTGGGGGTCGAGGCACGGGCCCCGGCGACCACGTACGCGGCCGTGTTCGGGATCGAGCCCAGCGCGGTCGCGAGCAGGAAGGGGAACCAGCCCACCCGGGAGACGGCGGCGCAGTAGTTCACCGCCCAGAAGGGCGTGCCCGGGAAGAGGCGTACCGCCAGCACCGAGCGGAAGCCGTGCCGGCTGAACTGACCGTCGACGGCGGTGAGCAGCCGCCCGCGCAGCAGGGGGCGCAGCGCGTCCTGCCCCAGGAACCGGCCGAGGGCGAAGGCGATCCCGGCGCCGATCACCGACCCGGCCACCGCCGTACCGATCCCGACCTGCGACCCGAACAACGCGCCCGCCGCCAGATTCAGCAGGGGGCGCGGTACGAACGCCACGGTGACGACGCCGTACGCCCCGGCGAAGACCAGCGCCGCCAGCAGACCGCCGAGCTGGGGTGGCCAGCCGTCCTGGAGCAGCCGCTGCGGCTCGAACAGCAGAACGGTCGACGCCGCCCCGGCGAGCAGCGCGACCAGCAGTGAGAACCGGGCCCACGGCGAGAGCAGCGCCCTCGTGCAGCGGGCGGTGAGTCCGGGGCGCGGGGGCACGGCACCGGCGGGGAGAGCAGCGGCGTGCGCGAGTGCGGAGGACGCGGCCTGGGGTGCGGCCGTGTCGGTGCCCCCAGAGCGGGTGGTGGCATCGAGCATTCGGCGACAGTATCCGACGGATAAGTGTGATCGCCGTATGGTTCGTCTCATGGGCGTCACAGAAAAGGAAACGGCCGGGGCGACGGCCGGGGTGCCGCACAGCGCGCTGGCCGACACCCTGCTGGCCCGGCTCACCACCGCCTACCCGGCCGCCGCCGACCCGGAACGGGCCGCGTCCATGCGCGCGTACATGAAGGACATCGCCCCCTTCCTCGGCCTGACCACCCCCGTCCGGCGGACCCTGTCCCGGACGGTCCTCGCCGGTACGCCCCGCCCCGGCGAGGCCGACTGCACGGCCGTCGCCCTGCGCTGCTGGGCACTGCCCGAGCGCGAGTACCAGTACTTCGCCGTCGACTACCTGCGCCGCCACACCGGCCGGTGCTCCTCCGCGTTCCTGCCGGTGACCCGGCGGCTCATCACCAGCGGCTCCTGGTGGGACACCGTCGATCTGCTCGCCGCGCATGTCGTGGGTGCCCTGGTGGCCGCCGATCCCGCGCTCACCGCCGACATGGACCGCTGGATCGCCGACGACGACCTCTGGGTCGCCCGCACCGCCCTGCTGCATCAGCTGCGCTACAAGGAACACACCGACGCCGACCGGCTCTTCGGCTACTGCCTGCGGCAGTCCGGGCATCCCGACTTCTTCATCCGCAAGGCCATCGGCTGGGCCCTGCGCGAGTACGCCAAGACCGACCCGGACGCCGTACGGGCCTTCCTCGCCCGGGAAAGCGGCCGGTTCGCGCCGCTGTCGGTGCGGGAGGCGCTGAAGAACGTGGGCGCGTAGGCAGGAGCAGGAGCCGCGCGGGTCCGGCGGCGCCCTGGGCCGCGAGGGCCCGTGGCGCCCAGGAGCCGTGCGGGGCCCGGGAAAATCGTTCGACGTGGCGCGGGCCGTCGGCGATGATCGGCGTCATGTTCCGGTACGCCTTCTTCCTCGCAGCATCCGCGGTCGCGGATGCCCCGAAGGCTGCCGTACCGGTCCTCCTGGCCGCAGTCGACGGCGCCCGAAGCTGACCCTCCCCGGATCGTCCGGCGGACCCCGCAGGGGGAGGGTCGGTGGGAATCCGGGGTCCCGTTGCTCCCTCATCAGGCTTCTCTCAGGCTTCGAGGAATCGTCATGTCCAAGACGGCGTACGTCCGCACCAAACCGCATCTCAACATCGGCACCATGGGCCATGTCGACCACGGCAAGACCACGCTCACCGCCGCCATCACCAAGGTGCTCGCCGAGCGCGGCTCCGGCACCTTCGTGCCCTTCGACCGCATCGACCGCGCCCCGGAGGAGGCCGCCCGCGGCATCACCATCAACATCGCGCACGTCGAGTACGAGACCGACACCCGGCACTACGCGCATGTCGACATGCCTGGTCACGCCGACTACATCAAAAATATGGTCACCGGCGCCGCCCAGCTCGACGGGGCGATCCTCGTCGTGTCCGCGCTCGACGGGATCATGCCGCAGACCGCCGAGCACGTCCTGCTCGCCCGGCAGGTCGGCGTCGACCACATCGTCGTCGCCCTGAACAAGGCCGACGCGGGCGACGAGGAACTGACCGACCTGGTCGAGCTGGAGGTCCGCGACCTGCTCACCCGCAACGGCTACCCGGGCGACGCGGTGCCCGTCGTACGGGTCTCCGGACTCAAGGCGCTGGAGGGCGACCCGCGCTGGGCGGCCTCCGTCGAGGCGCTGCTCGACGCGGTGGACACCTATGTGCCCATCCCCGAGCGGTATCTGGACGCGCCGTTCCTGCTACCCGTGGAGAACGTGCTCACCATCACCGGCCGGGGCACGGTCGTCACCGGCGCCGTCGAGCGCGGCACCATCCGGCTCGGCGACCGTATCGAGGTGCTCGGCGCCGGCGTCGAGTCCGTCGTCACCGGCCTGGAGACCTTCGGCAAGCCCATGGCGGAGGCGCAGGCCGGGGACAATGTGGCGCTGCTGCTGCGCGGGGTCGCGCGGGACGCGGTGCGGCGCGGGCATGTCGTCGCCGCGCCGGGCAGCGTGGTGCCCAGCCGGCGGTTCACCGCTCGGGTGTACGTGCTCTCGGCCCGCGAGGGCGGGCGCACGACGGCGGTCACCACCGGGTACCGGCCGCAGTTCTACATCCGCACGGCGGACGTGGTCGGGGATGTCGACCTCGGCGAGACCGCCGTCGCGGCGCCCGGCGACACGGTGACGATGACCGTGGAGCTGGGACGGGACGTACCGCTGGAGGCGGGGCTGGGCTTCGCCATCCGCGAGGGCGGGCGGACCGTGGGAGCGGGGACCGTGACCGCGCTGTTGTGAGGGCGCTTGGGGGCTGAGCGCGGCCTGGGCGCTGGGGACGGCTCCTCTCTGAGGGCGGCCGGGTTCGGCGGGCGGCTGGGTTCTCAGGGTGGCTGGGTTCTCAGGGTGGTAGGGGGTTGGGGGACTGCGGGGTGGCCGGTGGCCGGTCGCGTAGTCTCCCGCCCCGCCCGGCGTTGCCGGGATCGTGCCGGGCTCACAATGGACGGGTGGACGACGCCCTTCCCGTGGTGCGGGACACCGATCTCGGCAGTGCCCGGCTCATGCCCGACATAGACCGGCCCCGCGCCTGGCTCCTCACCGTCGACGGGGCTCCGCAGTCCTATGTCGATCTCGACGAGCCGACGTATCTGGAGTTCGAGTACGCGCGGCGGCTCGGGCATGTGCTGGATGTGCTGGACGCGCCGGGGCGGCCGTACGACGTGGTGCATCTCGGCGGGGGCGCGCTCACCCTGCCCCGCTATCTGGCGGCGACCCGGCCCGGCAGCCGCCAGCAGGTGGTGGAGGCCGACCGGGGGCTGCTGGCGATGGTGGCCGAGCATCTGCCGCTCCCCAAGGACGCCGGTATCACCCTCCACGCGGCCGACGCCCGCGCCTGGCTGGAGAACGCCCCCGGCGGATCGGCCGAGGTGCTCGTCGCCGATGTCTTCGGCGGGTCGCGGGTGCCCGCGCATCTGACGTCCGTCGAGTACGCCCGTGAGGTCGCCCGGGTGCTCACCGATCGCGGGGTCTATCTCGCCAATCTCGCGGACGTGGCGCCCTTCGCCTTTCTGCGGTCGCAACTCGCCACGTTCGGCACGCTGTTCACGGAGCTGGCGCTGATCGCCGAGCCGGGGGTGCTGCGCGGGCGGCGCTTCGGGAACGCCGTGTTCGTCGCCTCCCACCAGCCCGTCGACACGGCGGCGCTGGCCCGGCGCACGGCCGCCGACGCCTTTCCGGCCCGGGTCCAGCACGGCGACGCGGTACGGGACTTCATCGGCGCCGCGCGGCCCGTCGGGGACGCGGACGCCGTACCGTCACCCGTGCCGCCGGACGGGGCCTTCGGGGTCGGTTGAGTCCGGGGAGCCTTCGGGGGTCTCCGGTGTCATCGTGGCGGTCGCCGGTTCACTGCCGGATGGTGTCTTCGTGGCGGTCACCGGTTCGCTCCCGGAGGGTGTCTTCGCGGCAGCCACCGACTCGCTGCCGACCGGTGTCTTCGACGTGGTCACCGGCTCGCTGCGGCGGCGCAGATTCCGTACGTCCGGTACGCACAGGACCAGGGCCGTGACCATCACGACCAGGGCCGCGCTGCCCCACAGGGCCCCCGATCTGCCGAAGGCCGACTCGGCGGGGCCGGTCAGCGCGGTCGCCAGCGGCACCAGGGAGACCGAGCCGAACCAGTCGTAGGCCGCGACCCGGGAGAGCTTGTGCTCCGGGATCTCCTGGTGGAGCGCGGTCATCCACGAAACGCCGAAGATCTCCAGCGTGACGCCGGTCAGGAACATCGCCGCGCACAGCACCTCCACCGACGTCGGCACGGCGAGCGCCGCCGCGGGCAGGGCCAGCGGGAAGACGCCGAGGGTACCGGCGAGCAGCAGCCGACGGGGTTTCCAGCGGGTCATCAGCAGCGCCCCGGCGACCGTTCCCGCGCCGAAGAAGCCGAGCGCCAGACCCCAGGGACCGGCCCCGCCCAGATGGTCACGTGCGACCAGCGGGCCGTAGACCGCGTCGGCGGCGGCGATCACCCCGTTCGCGATCGAGAACTGGACGACGACGGTCCACAGCCAGGGCCGTCCGCTGAACTCCTGCCAGCCCTCGCGCAGATCGGACAGCAGCCCGCCGCCCGGCTCGCGCTTCGGGATATGGCTGACGTCCAGGAACCAGCGCAGCGCCCCGGCGAGCGCGAACGCCGCCGCGTCCGCCGCCAGTACCCAGCCCGGCCCGAGCACGGCGACCATCGCGCCGCCGAGCGCGGCCCCGCCGAGCGCCGCCCCCTGCATCGCCATCCGGAACATCGCGAACGCCCGGCTGGCGTGCTGGGCGTCCACGCTGGACAGCAGCATGCCCTCGGCCGCCGGGCTGAAGAACGCCTGGCCGGTGCCGCCGAGCGCGGACAGCAGCATCATGTGCCACAACTGGGCGTGCCCGGTGAGCACCATCAGCGCGAACAGCCCCTGCGAGACACAGTTCAGGGTGTTCGCCGTGACCATCACCCGGTGCCGCGGCAGCCGGTCCGCGAGCGCGCCGCCGACCAGCAGGAACAGCACCAGCGGCAGGGTACGCGCGGCGGCCACCAGCCCCACGTCACCACCGTCGCCGCCCGACTCCAGCACGGCGAACGCGGCGGCGATCAGCGCGCCGTTGCTGCCGAGGCTGGTGATGAACGCCGCGCCGGTGAGGAGGCTGTAGTTGCGGCCGGCCCAGGCGGGCCGGTTCGGGCGGCGGGGGAGGGCGCGGGAGAACGGCGGGTGACGGGTGGGGGGCTTCTTCACGGGCCGACTATCGCTGGCCCGGCCCTCGCTTGCCAAACCTCTTGTCGGACTGGCGGACTGTCGGACTGGCGGAGTGTCAGCGTGTCGGCCCGTGCGGGCGGGTCAGCCGCCCGTCGGTTCGCCGTGCAGCCGCACGGTCTTGAGGATCTGGAGGACGGTGTCGTCCGGGATCTCGTCCTGCACGCCCTTGGCGCCGTAGAAGTTCCAGGAGACGAAGTCGTTGCTGGAGTTCTTGAAGCCGAAGGTGAGCGCCTTGCCGTCGCTGGCGCACTTGCCCGTCTGCGGGGTGTTCGTGGAGCGCGCCCAGGCGATGGAGCCCTTGATGCCGGAGTCGGTGCTGAAGGCCTCGGCCTTCTCGGGGCTCTGCACGCTCTTGCGGTCGGGCTGGGTGTAGCCGCCGTACACCCACCAGGACACGTTGTTGATCGCGACCTCATCGGTGTTCTTCGCGCCGTCCGCGCCCTTGGTGCCGACCGCGCCGAGCGAGGTGTCCTCGGTGTTGCCGTCCTTGTTCTCGTCGCTCGTGCACCACTTGGACTTGTAGAGCGCGGTGGCGGACATGGTGATGAGCGGCTTCGGATCGTCCGAGTCCGACTCCTCGAAGCCGATGGCCAGCGTCGGCGACTGCACCTCCCAGTCCGCCGGGACGTCGAAGGCGATGCCCCACTTCGGGTTCACCACGACCTTCCAGCCGGGCACGGTCGGCTCCTCGGTCTCGTTGCCGCGCGGGTTCTCCGCGGCGCTGCTCGGGGACCCGGGCGACCCGGGTGACTCGGGTGCCTCCACGGTCGTGGACAGACTGGGCTTGGGGTCCGCGGAGTCGTTCGTGCCGTCGCCGTCGCCGTCGCCGCCCAGCACCAGATAGCCGGTGACCCCGGCCGCGATCACCACGGCCGTGGCCGCGACGATGGCGACCAGCTTGGTCCGGTTCCCGCCACCGCCGCCCGACGGCGGCTGCGGACCGCTCACCGGCGTGGGCACGGTCCACTGCGCCTGCTGCTGTGCATAGGAGGTTTGCTGATAACCAGGCTGCTGATAACCAGGCTGCTGATACGGATTCGGCTGCTGGTACCCCGGCTGCTGGTACGGGTTGTGCTGCTGCGGGTGGTTCTCCTGCGGGTTCTGCTCGCCCCCGGGCGGCTGCTGTCCTGGCCACATGTGCCGTAACCCTAGTGCGGGGCGGGACACGATGAGGTCACCGGCCTTTGTCAGGAAGGTACCGATGCCAGGAACGCGCCTGAGCGGCACCCGATCGCTACCCATGGGTAACATCAAGTCATGAGCGCAGATCAGATGTCGATCGGCGAGTTGCTCGCCGCCACCGTGCCGATGGTTCGCACCCTGAACCTGGCCTACCTGGAGACCACCCCGGAGAAGGCGGTGCTTCTCCTCCCGGACCAGGAGGAGTACCGCAATCATGTCGGCGGACCGCACGCGGGCGCGATGTTCACGCTCGGCGAGTCCGCCAGCGGCGCCCTCGTCCTGGCCGCCTTCGGCGACCAACTCGCGCGGGCCGTGCCGCTGCCCGTGCACGCGGAGATCGACTTCAGGAAGATCGCCCGAGGTCCGGTCACGGCCACCGCCACCCTCGGGCGCCCGATCGCCGAGATCGTCGCCGAGCTGGACGGGGGCGGGCGCCCGGAGTTCCCGGTCGTCGTCGCCATCCGACGCGAGGACGGTGCCGTCACGACGGAGATGACGGTGGTCTGGACGTTGCGGCCCAATAGCTGAAGATGCGGTGGGTCGGGCGGCTTTCGGGGTGGGGCACCGTGGCAGACGGCGCGGAGTGCCTCCAGGCGCGCGGATGCCGTCACCGGTGGTGTCGGGAAGGCGGCGGGGCTCGCGTGGAGCCGCAGTCCGGGCCGGGCGCGTGGACCCGGCCCCCTGTCTCCCCTCTCTTGCCCCCTTCCCTCCTTCCCTCCTTCCCCCTTCACCCCCCTCGCCCGCCGCGCCGAAGCCCTGCCTGATGGTTCGTCACGGTCCGCTGTCGCACAGTGAGATCATGACCGACACCGTTCCCCGTCGAGCCGTCCTGCGTCTGCTGGGCGGTGCCGTCGCCGTCGCCGCGGCGGCCACCAGCGGAATCGCCCCCGCCGCGCACGCGGTCGCGGCGGCCCGGACCGGTACGGCCCGGACCGGCACGGCCGGAGTCGATCACCGCCTCGGGCAACTCCTCGCCCGGCTCACCCTCGATGAGAAGCTCTCCCTGCTGCACGGGGCCATCGACCCCGCCCCGCTCGGCCAGGCGGGCTACGTCCCAGGGGTGAAACGACTCGGCATCCCCCCGCTGCGGATGGCCCACGGCCCGGCCGGGGTCCGCGTCGCCCGGCACGCCACCGCGCTGCCCGCGCCCGTGCTGCTGGCTGCCGCCTTCGACCCGGCGCTCGCTCGCCGCTACGGGCAGGTCATCGGCCGTGAGGGCCGCGCCCTCGGCCAGGACGTGCTGCTGTCGCCGATGGTCAACCTGGTCCGGACGCCGTACGGGGGCCGCAACTTCGAGACGTTCGGGGAGGATCCGCTGCTCAGCGCCGATCTCGTCGCCGCCGAGATCCAGGGCGTCCAGGACGAGGGCCTGATCACGGCCGTCAAGCATTTGGCGCTGAACAGCCAGGACAGTCAGGACAGTCAGGGCAATCGGGATGGTCGGGGCAGCCAGGGCGGCCAGGGCGGCCGGGACAGCCGGGACAACCAGGAAAAGGACCGCATGTCCATCGACGTGCGGGTCGACGAACGCACCCTGCACGAGGTCGAACTGCGCGCCTTCGAGGCCGCCGTGAGGGCCGGTACCGGCGCGGTCATGGGCGCGTACCACAAGGTCAACGGCACCTTGGCCTGCGAGAACGAGACCCTGCTCACCGGCATTCTGCGCGACCGGTGGGGCTTCGACGGCTGGGTGCTGACCGACTGGAACGCCGCTCGCAGCACCGTCGAGGCGATCACGGCGGGCCTCGACATGGAGATGCCGGACGGCAGGTACTTCGGCACGGCCCTGCGGACGGCGGTCCGCGACGGGAGCGTGCCGGAGTGGTATGTCGACAGATCGGTACGCCGGATCCTCGCCGTCATGGACCGCTTCGGCCTGCTCGACGGCAGCGCCCCACCACGCCCCGAGCGCGACCCCGAGGCGGGCGCGGCCGTCGCCCTGGAGGTCGCCAAGGCGGGCGCCACCCTGCTGCGCAACGCGCACGGCACCCTCCCGCTGGACGAGCACGCCGGAATCGCGGTGATCGGACCGTCCGCGTCCCTGCCCTTCGTCGGCGGCGGCAGCGCCCACGTCGTCCCCGACCGCGCCGACAGCCCGCTCGACACCATCACGTCCCGGTCCCGCGCGGGACACAGCACGAAGACGGACGGTACGAGGACAGGGGGTACGGGGGGTACGGGGGGTACGGAGACGGGGGGACCCGCCCCCCAAGTGACGTACGCCGTCGGCGAGGACCTCTTCGGCAGACGCATCCCCCCGGCCGCGTTCACCCCGGCCCTCGACGCCGAACACCGCAGCGTGGCCGCCGGAGAGACCTGGGCCTACGACGGCACGTTCACCCTCGACGCGTCCGACGAGTGGACGTTCGTCCTGCACTTCTCCGGCGATCCCGCCCGCCGCCCCCGGGTACGGCTCGACGGCGCGGAGCTCTTCCCGCAACTCCCGCACCACGGCGAGCACTTCATGGGCGGCCTGACCGGCACGGCCCCCGACGGACTCACCGTCCGCCGCGCCGCCCGCGAACTCGCCCCGGGCACCCACCGGCTGAGCATCACCGCCGAGGGCGGCGGCGCCGGGCTGGGCTTCCGGCTGCGCCGGATCACCGCCGGGACCCGGCGAGACGACGTGGCGGAGGCGGTACGTGTCGCGCGCGAGGCGGAACAGGTGGTGCTGTTCGCCTACGAGGACGCCACCGAGGGCCGGGACCGTACGACCCTCGCCCTGCCCGGCAATCAGGCCCGGCTCATCGAGGCGGTGACCGCCGCCAACCCGCGGACCACCGTCGTCCTCAACACCTCGTCCGCCATCGCGATGCCCTGGCTGGACCGCACCGGCGCGGTCCTCCAGATGTACTACCCCGGTCAGGAGGGTGCCGCCGCCACGGCCGCCGTGCTCTTCGGCGACTGCGACCCCGGCGGTCGGCTCACCCAGACCTTCCCGGCCGACGACGACCACCACCCGGTCGCCTCCGACGCCCACCGCCACCCGGGGCAGGTCGGCGTCCAGGAGTACTCGGAGGGCGTCCACATCGGCCACCGCTGGTACGACGCCCAGGGCGTGCGCCCGCTGTTCCCGTTCGGGCACGGGATGTCGTACACCTCCTTCTCCTACGGCGGACTCCGCGCGCGCCGCACCCGGCAGGGCGTGGCGGTCACCTTCCTCGTGCGCAACACGGGCGGCCGTACGGGGGTCGCGGTACCTCAGGTGTACCTCGGGCCCTCGCCGGACGTGCCGCTGGACCAGCCGGTGCGGGTGCTGGCCGGATACCGGCGGCTGACGCTGCGGCCGGGCGAGCGCCGGGAGGTCACCGTCGGCATCGGCGACCGCACGCTGTCGTCCTGGCATCCCGAGCACCAGGACTGGGTGCTGGGCACCGGGCGACGGACGCTGTGGGTCGGGGCGTCCTCGGGGGAGCTGGGGCTGCGGACGGCGGTGGAGGTGACCAGGTGGGAGGGGTGAGGCGCTACCCGCTACCCCTCATGCACCTCCCGGTGCGCCTTCCCCAGCTCCACGTAATGCGTGCCGTTCAGCGTCAGCCCCTGCCGCTCCTCCTCGCTCAGCTCCCGGCGGACCTTGGCCGGGACACCCGCGACCAGCGACCCCGGCGGGATCCGCATCCCCTGCGGCACCAGGGCCTGCGCGGCGACGAGCGACCCCTCGCCGACGACCGCCCCGTTGAGGACGGTCGCGCCCATGCCGATCAGACAGTCGTCCTCGACGGTCGCCCCGTGCACCACCGCGTTGTGCCCGATGGACACCCGCTCGCCTATGGTCACCGGGAACCCGGGATCGGCGTGGAGGGTGCAGTTGTCCTGCACATTGCTGTCGGCGCCCACGGAGATCCGCTCCGCGTCGCCCCGCAGCACCGCCCCGTACCAGACACTCGCCCCCGCCCGGATGGTCACGTCCCCGATCACCGTGGACGTCGGCGCCACGAAGGCCGTCGGATCGATCGCGGGTTCCTTGCCGCCCATGCCCGTGACCAGCGCCTGCCGCGTCATACCGTCTCCCCGAAGAACACCAGAACCTCCAGAACCTTCCAGAACCACCAGTGCCGCCAGAACCACCAGAGCCGCCAGAGCTGTCAGAACCACCAGAGCTGTCAGAGCCGCTGTGCGAACGTCACCGCTCGCACCGTACGTCACCCGGTAGGGCGAACATCACAGCTCATCGGCACCCAGCGCGACGCTTCCGCTGAGTAACGTGAACGCGTGCCTACGCGCAAGAACACGTTCTCGTCCTGGCGGCGCCGGATGACGCAGCGCGCGGTCCACGCGGGCTGGGCCTGGGTGCAGCGCACGGGCTCCATCACGGCCGAGCGGCCGGGCCGCTTCCTCTTCGCCGCGATGGGAACGGGTACCAGACTGGCCTTCCCGCTCGGCACGGTCTTCGGCGAGCCATGGATCCAGGTCGGCGCCCATTGCATCGTGGGCGAACAGGTCACCCTGACCGCCGGTCTGATGCCCGATCTCGACCTCGGCCCCGAACCGATCCTGCGCATCGGCGATGGCGTGGTGCTGGGCCGTGGCAGCCATGTCATCGCGGACACGACCGTCACCATCGGCAGCGACTGCTACTTCGGCCCGTACGTCTACGTCACCTCCACCAACCACTCGTACGACGATCCGCACCAGCCCATCGGCAAGCAGTGGCCCCGCATGGAACCGGTGGAGATCGGCCCCGGCTGCTGGATCGGGACCGGCGCGGTCATCCTGCCCGGCGCCCGGATCGGGCGGAACGTGGTGGTCGCCGCCGGTGCGGTGGTGCGCGGCACGGTCCCCGACCACGCGGTGGTGGCGGGCGCGCCCGCCCGGGTCGTACGCCGCTGGACCCCCGGCGAGGGCTGGCAGCCGCCGCTGCGGACCCCGGCGCCCGTGCCGATCCCGGACGGGGTGACGCCGGAGCAGTTGCTGGCCCTCGCCCGTCTGACCCAACTCGACGCCGACTGAGTCCCCACCGAGTCGCGGGCTCGCCCCCGGGCCACTGCCGTGGTCCTCGCGCAGTACAGTTCGGTGAACGACCGGGTGCATCACAGTTGTCCACGACGGTGATCCCAGACGGTGAGCCAAAACAATGATCCAAGACAATGGCCTAGATGTTGGACGGAATGTGTCGGACCTCGAACTGCTGACCCAGTCCCTGGCGCGCAATGTGAAGCACTGGCGCGCGGTGCGTGGCTTCACCCTCGATGTGCTCGCCGCCCGCTCGGGCGTCAGCCGGGGCATGCTCATCCAGATCGAGCAGGCCCGCACCAACCCCAGCCTCGGCACGGTCGTGAAGATCGGCGACGCGCTCGGCACCAGCATCACCACCCTGCTCGACTACGAACAGGGCCCCAAGGTCCGGATCGTCCCCGCCGACCAGGCCGTCCGGCTCTGGCACACCGACGCCGGCAGCTACAACCTGCTGCTCGCCGGCACCGAGGCCCCCGGCCCGCTGGAACTGTGGGAGTGGCGGCTGCTGCCCGGCGAGTCCAGCACCTCCGACCCGCACCCCACCGGCACGGCCGAACTGCTCCACGTCACCGAGGGCGAACTGACCCTCACCGTCGACGGCACGGAGTACCGGGTCCCGGCCGGAGCCAGCGCCGCCTTCGAGGCCAACGCCGCCCACACGTACAGCAACGAGGGCGACGTACCGATGCGGCTGATGATGGCCGTCTCCGTACCACCCGTGCACTGAGACCACCCCTCCCGGCGTCCCGACGGGCGTTTGTTACGGTGCCGTGATGCGCGCACCTATCGGACACTTCGACCAGGCCACCCCCGCCCCCGACTGCCTCGACGAGCTGATCGCCCCCGTCGCCGACGCCGTGCGCGGCTGGAGCGGCAGCGTCCCGGCCGACCAGATCGTCTACGTCGAGACCGACCCGCAGTGGGCCGACACCGCCGTCTTCGTGGAGCACTACGGGCGGGAACTGCTCGAACAGTCCGCGAACTGCGTGGTCGTCGCCGGGAAGCGGGGCGGCGAGACGACCCTCGCGGCCTGTGTCGTCCTCTCCACCACCCGTGTCGACGTCAACGGCGCCGTCCGCCGCCGCCTCGGCGCCCGCAAGGCGTCCTTCGCCTCGATGGACACCGCGACCGGCGAGACCGGCATGGAGTACGGCGGCATCACCCCGGTCGGCCTGCCCGCCGACTGGCCGGTGCTCGTCGACTCCGCCGTCCTCGACCTGCCGTACGTCCTCGTCGGCAGCGGACGCCGACGCGGCAAGCTCCTGGTCCCGGGCAAGGCGTTCGCCGAACTGCCGGGCGCGGTGGTGGTGGAGGGGCTGGGCGTCGCCGCCTGAGGTTCCCGGGATCGTCGGCCCTTTCCGTCTTCGCCGGCCCTTTCCGTCTCCGCCGGGCCTCCCCGTCCTCGCCGGGCCGTTGGTCTCCGTCCCGCCGGTGGTCCTACCTGGGCCGGTGGTCTCCGTCGGGCCGCTCGTCTCCGACAGGTCGGTCGGCTTTGCTGGGCCCGTTCCCTTCGTTGCCGGGCCCGTTCTTTTCTCGTCACGCCGGTTTCGGTTCCGCCGGGGTGTGGTGGGTCGGTACCGGATGCGGTTCCGCCAGGGCATGGTGGGCCAGCGCCAGATGCGGGTCCGCCTCGCCCGGCACCGGTGCCGGATCCGCGTGCACCAGCGCGGCGGTGAGCCGGGGTACCGCGTGCAGCAACGCGTGTTCGGCGTCCACGGCGATGGTGTGCGCCCGCCGTACCGTCGCCTCCCCGTCCACCACCACCGCCACCTCGGCGCGCAGCCGGTGCCCGATCCAGCGCAGCCGCAGTTCGCCCACCCCGATCACCCCGGGCACCGCCCTCAGCGCCTGCTCCGCCCGGTCCACCAACTGCGGGTCCACCGCGTCCAGCACCCGCCGGAACACCTCCCGCGCCGCGTCCCGCAGCACCAGCGCGATCGCCGCCGTGATCGCCAGCCCCACGATCGGGTCGGCCAGCTGCCACCCCAGCGCCGCCCCGCCCGCGCCCAGCAGCACGGCCAGCGACGTGAACCCGTCGGTACGGGCGTGCAGTCCGTCCGCGACCAGCGCCGCCGAGCCGATGGACCGGCCCACCCGGATCCGGTACCGGGCCACCCACTCATTGCCCGCGAACCCCACCAGGGCCGCCACCGCGACCGCCGGGACATGTGTGACGGGCCGTGGATCCAGCAGCCGCTCGACCGCCGTCCACCCGGCGAACGCCGCCGAGGCCGCGATCGTCAGCACGATCACGATCCCCGCCAGATCCTCCGCCCGCCCGTACCCATACGTGAACCGCCGGTTCGCCGCCCGGCGGCCCAGCACGAACGCGATCCCCAGCGGTACGGCGGTCAGCGCGTCCGCCGTGTTGTGCACCGTGTCGCCGAGCAGCGCGACCGACCCGGACATCACGACCACGACCGCCTGCGCCAGCGCGGTCACCCCGAGCACGGCCAGCGAGACCCACAGCGCCCGCATGCCCCGGGCGGAGGACTCCAGGGCGTGATCGAGCTTGTCGGCGGTCTCGTGGGAGTGCGGGGTGAGGAGATGGGAGAGCCGATGGCGGATCGGGCGCCGACGGTGGCTGTCTTCATGGCCGTGCGGGTGCGAGTGGCTGTGCGGGTGGTCGCTCACGGGCCTCCCCTTCCGGTGCGTGCGGGCCGGAGGTGGACGTACCCCGTCCACGGAGCCATTATGTGCGTATGAACGCACGCATGCACCTATCAGCTGCGCACGATGCGCATCCGCGCACCCCGGGCGAGGAACAGTTCGCGCTCGCGGCCGAGGTGCTGGCGCTGCTCGGCGACCGCACACGGCTCACGCTGCTGCACGCGCTGATGGGGGGAGAGGCCGACGTCACGACGCTGACGGACCTGTGCGGGGCGGCGCGGCCCGCCGTCAGCCAGCATCTGGCGCGGCTGCGGCTGGCCGGCCTGGTGACCACCCGCAAAGAGGGCCGCCGGGTGGTCTACGCATTGCCGGACGGACATCTGCGACGGCTCGTGGACGAGGCGCTGAACGTGGCGGACCACCGCTTGACGGACCGTCCGCTGCACGACTGAGCGGGACTGGAACCGGTAGCGGGCAAAGGCGGTGCGAGGGACCGGCCGGATCAGCCCAGGCGCGGTATCTCGATCGCGGGGCAACGGTCCATGATCATGTCGAGGCCCGCCGCGCGGGTGCGGTCGTAGGCGGCCTCGTCGATCACCCCGAGCTGGAACCAGACCGCCGAAGCCCCCTTGGCGACGGCCTCGTCGGCCACCGCGCCCGCGAGGTCGCTGTTGACGAAGACATCCACGACATCCACGTCGAAGGGGATGTCGGCGAGCGACGCGTAGCCCTGCTCGCCGTGGACGGTCTCCGCCTTCGGGTGGACCGGTATGACGCGCTTGCCGAACCGCTGGAGCACATCGGCGACGCCGTACGCCGCCCGTGACTGGTTCGCGGACAGACCCACCACGGCCCAGGTGTCGCCCAGTTCGGTGAGGATCTTGCGGATGGTCGCTGCGTCGCCGTACACGGCCGGCCTCCTGGTGGTCTCACGGATCTGTCCGACACCGATATCTGTGAGGAGAACGTGCGGCGGTCCCGAGAGATTCCCGTATGCCGTGTCCCTGCCTCATGTCCCGGGTGCCGTGTCCCTGGCTCATGTCCCGGGTGCCGTGTCTCCCCGCCGTTTCCGCGCCATCGTGTCCGGATCCCTCACGACATGCCTGCGTATCGCAGCTTTCGGGCCTACGCTCGGGCCGTGCTGCGCATCATCGACGCCCGTACGGGCCACCCCGCCGACGCCGCCCCGCTCCGCAGAGGGCTGACCCGCGTCGAGGTCCATGCCTTCGGCCACGACATCTCCGCCCTGCGGGTGCTGCTGGTGGCCGACGTGCTCGTCCGCGCCCTGGAGCTGGGCGGCACGCCTGTGTGGGCGCTGCTGAGCGGGGCGCCGGACCAGACGGAGCTGCGCGCGGACGCCGCCGCGCTCGGCATCCGGCCCTTCGAGGAGGGGCGGGACGTCGGACAGGCGCTCGGCGCGGCGCAGGTCATACATGTGGCGCAGCAGGCGGCGCCGTCCGGACAGGACGCCGTCCCCAAGCCCTCCGACGGCGTACTGATCGCCGTCGCACCCGTGGACCCGGCCCCCGTACCCCCGCCCGCGACGGACCCTTCCGTCCTCCGCCTCGCGCTCCTCTCCACCGAACGGAGCCTGCACGCGCGCGTGGACGCGCCCGCGCTGGACGAGGCCCACGACACGCTCACCCGGTGGCGCCGCGCGGTCGCGGGCTGGGCGCGCACCCCTTCCCGCCCGATGCCGACGGAGGTACGCGACCGGCTGCGCACCGCCTGGGAGGACGACCTCGACACCCCCGCCGTGCTCCAGGTGCTGCACTGGCTGGAGACCGCACCCGGCATCCCCGACGGCGCCCGCTTCGAGACCTGCGCCTACGCCGACCGGCTGCTCGGCCTGGAACTCGTCCGCGACCTGGGAGCGGGGGCGTGAGCGGGCGCAAGGGAGCGGGCCCGCTGCGCCGCCTGATCATCTTGCGGCACGCGAAGTCGGCCTGGCCGACGGGCGTCCCCGACCACGACCGCCCGCTGGCACCCCGGGGCCGCCGCGACGCCCCCGCCGCAGGCCGCGCCCTCGCCGAGGCCGACTGTCTGCCCGACCTCGCCCTGTGCTCCACCGCCGTCCGCGCCCGCCAGACCTGGGAACTGGCGTCCGCGCAGTGGGGCACCCCACCGCCGGTCCACCACGACCCGAGGGTGTACGCGGCCGAGGTACCGGACCTGCTGCACGTCGTACGGGAGACCCGGCCCCGGGTGGAGACCCTGCTGCTCGTCGGGCACAACCCCGGCCTGGAGGAGCTGATCCTGGACCTCGCCGGGGACGGCATGGACGACACCCTGGAGCGGGTGCGGGTGAAGTTCCCGACATCGGCGATCGCCATCCTGACCTGGTACGGCCCCACCTGGGAGGCCCTGGTGCCGGGCGCGGCGCTGCTGACGGCGGTGACGGTGCCCCGGGGCCGGAAGAAGACCCCTTGAGCGCCGCCGGGCCACTGCTGAGCGCCGCCAGACCACGGCGGGACGGCCGGCCGGGCGCCGGGAAGCCTCCCCGCGGCCCGCGCGCGGGCAGCGCATAGGCTGGCCGGATGCAGGACGAGTACCGCACAGTGGCCCGCGCGGGAGTGCACGAGACCGAGGTCAACCGCTCCCGCTTCCTGTGCACGCTCGCCCCGGCGGGCACCGAGCGGGAGGCGCAGGACGTCATCGCGCGCGTGCGCAAGGAACACGCCGACGCCACTCACAACTGCTGGGCGTACGTCATCGGCGCGGACGCCGCGATCCAGAAGGCCAGCGACGACGGCGAGCCAGGAGGCACCGCCGGGGTGCCGATGCTCCAGATGCTGCTGCGCCGCGACACGCGGTACGTCGTCGCCGTGGTGACCCGCTACTACGGCGGCGTCAAACTCGGCGCGGGCGGCCTCATCCGCGCCTACGGCGGCGCGGTCGGCGAGGCCCTCGACACGCTCGGCACCCGCACCCGCCGCCGCTTCCGGCTGGCGACCCTCACCGTGGACCACCAGCGCGCGGGCAGGCTGCACAACGACCTGCTCGCGACCGGCCGCAGGGTCCGGGACGTCCGCTACGGCGAACAGGTCACGATCGAGATCGGCCTGCCGGACGCCGACGTGGCCGCCTTCCGCGCCTGGCTCGCCGACAGCACGGCCGGGTCGGCGGGATGCGAATTGGGCGGGGAGGCGTACGGGGACGCCTGACCCGGTCGCGGCTGCTGGCTGCTGCCGGGAGTTCGGCCTCGGACACGCGACTGGGTCGGGGGCCATGTCCGAGCGGGCCGCCCCCCTCACGCTTCAGCTGTCCGTGTCAGAGGTAGGGGTGCCAGCCGCCCAGGCGGGCCAGCAGGGTGCGTGCCGCGCGTTCGTTCAGTCCGAGGGCGGACGCGGCCTGCTCGTCGGTGGCGTCCGCGCGGGCGTCGTGCGCCGCTCGGTACCCGACGTCCATGGCGACGATCTCCAGCCGGCGTACCGCGCGGACGGCCGCCAGCGGGGAGGACTTCCCCAGCTTCTCGATCTCCTCGCGCAGTTGCTCCAGCAGCGTGGTGACCGATTCCGGTACGGGGAGGGCGGATTCCGCCACCTGCACGGTGTGCGCGTCCCAGTCCCGCGTGCACTGGTCGGCGGTCCCCGAGGCGGCGTCCTCCAGGTCCCGGTCGCCGATCTCGTCCCAGTCCAGCGGGTACGCGCTGCCGGTCCAGCCACAGGAGCACACCGCTCGTACGGCGGTTGCCCGTGGCGCGCGGAGGGTGCCGTCGTAGATGCTCCACTCCGAGACGGACTGCCCTTCCGAGCCCGACCCTATGTCGAAGTAGACGGGGGACGGGACGGTGCCGTCGGCCAGCAGCACACCGACCGCGCCCTCGTGCGAACTGCCGAACTCGTCCGTTGTCCAGGTCTCCCGCCGGTCCCTCATGGCGGCCCTCCCTCGCCCGCTGCCGCCCCCGGACGGGGCCGCTGGTCACGACGATCCCGCACTGCGGACGTGCCGCACTGCCGAATCCCCAAAGAGTCACCCACTCACGTCCACCCACAGCACCCGATGTCACACCCCGGTGGCAGAATGACACCTGTGGTGAGCCAGGTGCTCGCAGGTGCCGGCGTGACCGGTGCCGAGGGCGAGGACCGTACCGGTTCGGTGCCGAGGTCGAGGGCGAAGTGAAGCAGGGGGAGCGCGTTGCTGGTCGGAGCGGTGTCTTGAGGATTCTGCACACGTCCGACTGGCACTTGGGGCGGCCCTTCCACCGGGTGAACATGCTCGGTGCCCAGGCCGAGTTCATCGGGCATCTCGTGGCGACCGTGCGGGAGCGCGCGGTGGACGCGGTGGTCGTGTCCGGTGATGTGTACGACCGCGCGGTGCCCCCGCTGGCGGCGGTCGAACTGTTCGACGACGCGCTGCACCGGCTCGCCGACCTCGGGGTGCCGACGGTGATGATCTCCGGGAACCATGACTCGGCCCGCCGCCTCGGGGTGGGGGCGCGGCTGATCGGGCGGGCCGGGGTCCATCTGCGGACGGATCCCGCCGGCTGCGGGACGCCCGTGGTGCTGCGGGACGCGTGGGGAGAGGTCGCCTTCTATGGGCTGCCGTATCTCGAACCCGCCCTGGTGAGGGACGAGTTCGCGGTGGAGAAGGCGGGGCACGAGACGGTGCTCGCCGCCGCCATGGAGCGGGTCCGCGCCGATCTCGCCGCGCGGGCCGACGGCACCCGGTCGGTGGTCCTCGCGCACGCGTTCGTCACCGGCGGCCAGGCCAGCGACAGCGAGCGGGACATCACCGTCGGCGGGGTCGCGGCCGTTCCCGCCGGGGTGTTCGACGGCGTGGACTATGTGGCGCTGGGACATCTGCACGGCAGCCAGACCCTCACCGGGCGGGTGCGTTACTCCGGGTCCCCGCTCGCGTACTCCTTCTCCGAGGCCGCCCATCGCAAGAGCATGTGGCTCATCGACCTCGGCGCCGACGGCTCGATCGGCGCCGAGCGGGTCGACTGCCCGGTCCCGCGCCCGCTCGCCCGGCTGCGCGGCACCCTGGCGGACCTGCTCGCCGACCCCGCGCTCGACCGGCACACGGACTCCTGGATCGAGGCCACGCTCACCGACCCGGTCCGCCCCGCCGACCCCATGGCACAGCTCACCGAGCGCTTCCCCCACACCATCGCCCTGGTGTTCGACCCGGACCGCCCGCCCGAGGACCCCGACGTGTCCTACGCCCGCCGCCTCGCGGGCCGCAGCGACCAGGAGATCGCGGAGGACTTCGTCGCCCATGTGCGCGGCTCCGGACCCGATGCCCGGGAACAGGCCGTGCTGCGCGACGCCTTCGACACGGTCCGCGCCGACCGGACCGTCCGGGAGGTGGCCCCATGAGGCTGCACCGACTCGACCTCACCGCCTTCGGCCCGTTCGGCGCCACCCAGAGCGTCGACTTCGACGACCTGTCGGCGGCCGGACTGTTCCTGCTGCACGGCCCGACCGGCGCCGGAAAGACCTCTGTCCTGGACGCCGTCTGCTACGCCCTGTACGGGTCCGTCCCCGGCGCCCGCCACAGCAGCCAGGGCCTGACGCTGCGCAGCGACCACGCCGCGCCCGGCACCCGCACCTCCGTCACCCTCGAACTGACCGTCGCCGGACGCCGGTTGGAGATCACCCGCCAGCCGCCCTGGGCGCGCCCCAAGAAGCGCGGCGCGGGCACCACCCTCGACAAGGCCCAGACCTGGCTGCGCGAGCACCACGCCGGCGCCTGGAAGCCCCTCGGCCGCTCCCACCAGGAGATCGGCGAGGAGATCACCCAGCTGCTCGGCATGAGCCGGGAGCAGTTCTGCCAGGTCGTGCTGTTGCCGCAGGGCGACTTCGCGCGGTTCCTGCGCGCCGACGCCGAGGCACGCGCCAAGCTTCTCGGGCGCCTCTTCGACACCCACCGCTTCGGCGAGGTCGAAAAACGCCTCGCCGACCGGCGCCGGACCACCGAGACCCAGGTGCGCGACGGCGACACGGCCCTCCTCGCCGACGCCCACCGCATGCAGCAGGCCGCCGGGGACGCCATGGAGCTGCCCGAGCTGGCACCCGGCGAACCAGGTCTCGCCGACGCCGTCCTCGAAGCCGCCGCCGTCGCCCGCGGCACCGCCCGCGAACAGCTCGCCGTCGCCCGCGCGGGGCTGCTCGCGGCCGAGTCCGCCCAGGTGGCCGCCGACCGCGCCCTGGACGACGTACGCGAAGCGGCCCGGCTCCAGCGGCGGTTCGCCGAAGCGCAGGAGCGGGCGAGGGCGATGCAGGAGCGGGCCGGGGACCACCGGGACGCGCAGACGCGCATGGAGCGGGCCCGCAAGGCCGAGAAGGTCGCGCCCGCCCTGGAGCTGAGGGACGACGCCGAGGCCCTGCACCACCGCGCGGCGGCAGCCGAGACCCGCGCGCGGCAGCCGCTCCCCGACACCTTCGGCGGCGCGGGCCCCACCGGGCTCGCCACCGCCGCCCGCCGCGCCACCGAGGAACTGGGCGGCCTGGAAGCCGCCCGCCGCGCGGAGCTCCGCCTGACCGCGCTGGCCGCCGAACGGGACGGCCTGGACCGCCAGGAACGCGCCGACGACGACATCCTCGCGGAGAGCGGGACCTGGCTCGCGGGCTGGGACGCCCTGCGGAGCGGGCTCCAGTCGCGGATCGACACCGCGCAGGACGCCGCCACCCGGGCCGAACAGCTCGGCGCCCAGCGCGACCCCGCCCGGCGGCGGCTCACCGCGGCCCGGCAGCGCGACCAACTCGCCCACGACACCGAGGACGCCCAGCACCGGGCCCTCGCCTCCGCCGAGCGCGCGGTCGCCGCTCGCGGCCACTGGCTCGACCTCAAGGAACAGCGGCTGAACGGCATCGCCGCCGAACTCGCCGCCCACCTCCAGGGCGGCGAACCCTGCGCGGTCTGCGGCGCCACCACCCACCCCGCACCCGCCCGCAAGGTCGCCGGACACGTCGACCGCGACACCGAGGAACGCGCGCTGGCGGCCCACCAGCGCGCGGAGGAGACGCGCGCCGACGACGAACGGCGCCTGGGCGTCGTACGGGAAGCGCTCGCCGCCGCCAGCGCGGAGGCCGGGGACACGCCGACCGACCGGCTCGCCGCCGAGACCGAGGAACTGGAACGGCTCTTCACGCAGGCCCGGCGCGAGGCGTCCGACCTGCACGCCGCGCAGGAGGAACTGCGGCACGCCGAACAGGAGTACGAGCGACGTACCGAGGACCGGCAGCGCGCCGAGGTGAGCACCGCGTCCCGCACGGCCCGCCGCGACGCCCTGGAGCGTGAACGGCAGACGCTGGAGAGCGAGGTGGCACAGGCGCGCGGGACGTCGGGGAGCGTCACCGCGCGGGCCGCTCAACTGGAACGGCAGGCCGCCCTGCTCACCGAGGCCGCCGATGCCGCCCGGGACGCCGAGGACACCGCCCGCCGCCTCAAGGAGGTCGACGCGCGGCTGGCCGACGCCGCCTTCCGCGCCGGTTTCGACACCCCGCAGGCCGCGGCGGGCGCCCTCCTCGACGACACCGCCCACCGCGAACTGCAACACCGGCTCGACGCCTGGCAGTCGGAGGAGGCCGCCGTCCGCGCGGTGCTCGCCGAACCCGACACCGTGGCCGCCGCGCAGCGACCACCGGCCGACCTCACCGCCGCCGAACAGGCCGCCACCGACGCCGCCCGCCGCGCGCGCGAGGCAGCCTCCACCCGCGACGCCGCCACCCGGCGCTGCACCGAGCTGGACGCGCTCTCCACGCGCGCGGCCGACGGCGTACGACGACTCGCCCCGCTGCGCGAGGAGTACGACCGGGTGGCCCGCATGGCCGCCCTCACCGCGGGCACGGCCGCCGACAACGAACGCCGGATGCGCCTGGAGTCGTACGTCCTCGCCGCCCGCCTCGAACAGGTCGCCGCCGCCGCGACCGTCCGGCTGCGCCGGATGTCCTCCGGGCGCTACACCCTGGTCCACTCCGACGACCGCACCGGGCGCGGACGCAGCGGACTCGGCCTGCATGTCGTGGACGCCTGGACCGGCCGCGAGCGGGACACGGCCACCCTGTCCGGCGGCGAGACCTTCTTCGCCTCCCTCGCGCTCGCCCTCGGCCTCGCCGACGTCGTCACCGACGAGACCGGCGGCGTCCGGCTCGACACCCTCTTCATCGACGAGGGCTTCGGCAGCCTCGACGACCAGACGCTGGACGAGGTGCTGGACGTCCTGGACTCCCTGCGCGAACGGGACCGCAGCGTCGGCATCGTCAGCCATGTCGCCGATCTGCGGCGGCGGATCCACGCGCAACTGGAGGTGGTGAAGGGGAGATCGGGGTCGGTGCTGCGGCAACGCGCGCACTGACCCGGTGAGGTACTCGGCTCACTGACCCACGGGGCGGCGCGGCAGCGGCGACGAGTACACGACGCTCGTCGTCACCGACCCCAGCGCGCCGATCCGGCCCGACACCTCCTCCAGATGCCGCATCGAACGGGCGGCGACCTTGATGACGAAACAGTCGTCGCCCGTGACGTGATGCGCCTCCAGGATCTCCGGCGTCGCGGCCACCAGATCGTGGAACGGCTTGTAGTTGCCGTGCGGATACCGGAGCCGGACGAACGCCAGGATCGACAGCCCCAGCCGCTCGGGGTCCACGACCGCCGCGTATCCCTGGATCACCCCCGCCTCCTCCAGCCGCCGCACCCGCTCGGTCACCGCGCTCGGCGACATCGACACGGCCCGCGCCAGCTCGGCGAAGCTGGCCCGCCCGTCGCGCTGGAGGACATCGAGAATGCGCCAGTCGGTGGCGTCCGGGGAAAACGTGGTCATGGGGGAGGGATAGCAGGGGAATCGGCGGCGGAGCAAGGAGAGTGCCGGGGATCTCACCTTCAGGTGGCGGTCGGACGGCCGTAGATTTCGGGACGCATCCATCGGACGGACGTCCCGTCGCCCATGCACCTGACCCGGAAGGCCCGCGCACTCCTATGCCCCACGCCCCCACCCCCGCCCAGGCCGCCGCCCACTTCCGGGCGAGCCTCGCCTTTCACACCGACGTCTCCGATGTCGCCGCCGCGCTGGCCGCCGACGGGGGCCCCGGCTTCGTCCTGCTCGACTCCCGCTCCACCCCGGCATGGGACCAGGGCCATGTGCCCGGCGCCCTGCATCTGCCCACCGCGCTGATCCCCGAGCGGGCCGCGCGGCTGCTCGACCCGTCCGTGCCGGTGGTGACGTACTGCTGGGGCCCCGGCTGCAACGGGGCCACCCGCGCCGCCCTCGCCCTCGCCGAACTCGGCTACCGGGTCAAGGAGATGCTGGGCGGGTTCGAGTACTGGGTCCGGGAGGGGTTCGCGTACGAGACCGCCGAGGGGGAGAGGGACCGGCGGGAGACGGCGGATCCGCTGACGGCGCCGGTCGCGGGGGCGTGCGGCTGCTGAGAAAACCAGGTGCGGCGAACGGCCCCCCTCCCCATCATGGTCGTCCATGCCCAGGTTTCCCCACCCCACCCCCGAGTCCCTCCGCCGTGATCCCCTGCCCCTGCGCGGCCGAACCGCCCTAGTGACCGGTGCCAGCCGACGCGGTGGCATCGGGCACGCGGTGGCCCGGCGGCTGGCGGCGTACGGCGCGAGCGTGTACCTGCATCACCACGTGCCGCACGACGCCGAACTGCCCTGGGGCGCCGACCGTCCCGCCGACGTCGTGGCCTCCGTGCGCGAGGCGCTCGGCGACCCGGCGGCGACGGTCGTGGACGGCCCCGCCGATCTGTCCGACCCGACGGCGCCCGCGGCCCTGATCGCCACCGCCGCCGGGGCGCTGGGCGGGCGGCTGGACATCCTGGTCGCCAACCACGCCCGCAGTGGCCGGGACGGCACGCTGGACGAGATCGACGCGGCGATGCTCGACGCGCACTGGGCCGTCGACACCCGTTCGGTGCTGCTGCTGGCGCAGGCGTTCGCGCGGCAGCCGGAGCCGCCGCGCGGGGGCCGGGTGATGATGATGACGTCCGGGCAGGACATCGCGGGCGGCATGCCCGGTGAACTCGCCTACGCACTCCAGAAGGGCGCCCTCGCCTCGGTCACCCGGTCCCTGTCCACGACGCTCGCCGAGCGCGGGATCACTGTGAACACGGTCAACCCGGGTCCCGTCGACACCGACTACCTGACCGGCGAGGACTACGACGCCGTCGCCGCCCGCTTCCCGGCCGGCCGCTGGGGGATGCCGGACGACCCGGCCCCGCCGCGCCCGGGGGGGGGGCCCCCCGACGAGGACACCTCCGAGACGCCGGACGTCCTGGAGTACATGGTCATGATGGTCGGCGTGGTGTACGCGATCGTGCTCGGCCTCGCCATCGCGGGCGTATGGGAGGCACGCGGCGCGGCCGAGGACACCGTACGGCGTGAGGCGCAGGCGCTCTACGAGATCGATCAGCGGCTGGACGTCTATCCGGCCGAGTTCCGCAGCCAGGTGCGCGAGCGGATCGACGCCTACGCCCGGCACGCCGTCACCGCCGAGTGGGCCGCCATGGAGCGCGACGAGGAACCGGGCCCCACCGGCGCCGAACTCCTCAGCCGCATCCGGGCCGACCTCGCCCACCGCACGCCCGCCGACGAACTCCAGGCACAGGCCTACCAGCCCCTGCTGGACGAGGTGGCCGCCGCCGACGTGGCCCGGCACGAACGGCTGGACAGCGCCGGGACCACCCTGCCCGGCGTGGTGTGGTTCGGGCTGGTGGCCGGGGGAGCGGTCACCCTCGGGCTGCTCTTCACCCTCCAGATCAGACGCTCCACACGGGAGCTGATCCTCGCCAGCGCCTTCAGCGCGCTCGTCGTCTTCCTGCTCTTCCTGGTGTGGAGCTTCGACGCCCCCTTCGGCCACACCGGCACGGACTCCGCACAGCCCCTGCGGGAACTTCTCACCACGCCGTTCTGATCCGGCATCCTCCCCCCGCTGGGCTCGGCTCACAACGCGCGGTTGTGGGCCGGGCCCAGCCGTTGTTTGTGCGAGGGCGGGCGGCTCGTTTGGATGGCGTGCCGGAGCAGCGGTGAACGGACATGCCGGGATCGCGAAGCGGCGGACAGAGGCGGGGCGGATACGTGGGCGGGGGATCACGGCGGTCACTGGGGCCGGCGTTCGGGCGGCTGTGGGCGGCGTACGCCGTCAGCGCCTTCGGTACGCGGCTGGCCTTCGACGCGTTTCCGATGATCGCGATCCTGGTCCTGCACGCCGGGCCGTCCCAGGTCGCGGCGCTCGCGGCGACGGGCGCGGCGGTCGGGGCGGTGCTCGCGGTGCCGCTCGGGCCCTGGGTGGAGTTCCGGCCCAAGCGGCCGGTGATGATCGGCATGGATGTGGCGCGGGCCGCGGCCCTGCTGACCGTACCGGCGGCCTTCGCGCTCGGGCTGCTGACCTTCGCACAACTGCTGGTGGTGTCGGTGGTGGTCGCCGCGGCCGACATCGCCTTCGCCGCGGCGGCCGGCGCCTGCCTCAAAGCCCTGGTCGCGCCCGAGGACCTGCTGACCGCCAACGGGCGGTTCGAGTCCACCGCCTGGACGGCCACCATGATCGGGCCGCCGCTGGGCGGGGCCGCGATCGGGCTGCTCGGGCCGATGTCGACCGTCGCCGCCGACGCGGCGAGCTATCTGCTGTCCGCGCTGGGCATCCGCGCGATCCCCGGCGCGGAACCCGCGCCCGCCGCCACCCGGACCGGCGGGCCGCGCCCCGCCGAACTGCTCGACGGCTGGCGCCATCTCCTCGCCCACCCCGTGCTGCGCCCGCTGCTGCTGAACTCCGTCGTCGTGAATGGCCTGATCATGGCGGGCACGCCGCTGCTCGCCGTCCTGATGCTCGGCCCGCTCGGATTCGCCCCCTGGGCCTACGCCCTGGCCTTCGCCGCGCCCTGTCTGGGCGGTCTGCTGGGCTCCCGCCTGTCCCGGCCGCTGGTGGAGCGCCACGGGCGGCACCGGGTGCTGCTGACCGCCGGGACCCTGCGCGCCTGCTGGCCGCTCGGTCTTGCCTTCGTCGGGCCCGGCACCGCGGGACTGCTGCTCGTCATGGCCGTCGAACTCGCCCTGATCACCTGCATGGGCGTCTTCACCCCCGTCCTCGCCACCCGCCGCCTGGAGCTGACGCCGCCCGACAAGGTCGCCCGTACGCTGTCCGCCTGGTCGGTCACCTCCAAGGCGGGCATCGCCGCCACCACCGCGCTCTGGGGCCTGCTGGCCGCCCTCGTCGGCATCCGCGCCGCCCTCGCCCTGGCCGGACTGCTGCTCCTGCTGACCCCGCTGCTGCTGCCCCGGCAGGACCGGGAGCCGGCCGCCGCCGCCCGCCCCGCCTGACCCCCGTCACTCGCCGCGGTACGCCTCCGCCAGGCCCGATGCCCGCAGCACCAGCTCGACCGTCTCCGGCAGCGAACTGCTCGCCGGTACGACCGTCTCCACCCCGCCCGGCAGCAGATCGGCCGGGCGGTACCACTCCCGCAGCTGCCCGGCGTCCACGACATCGGCGATCGGCTTGGTGGCGTGCCGGGCGAGGGTCTCCTCGAAGGGCACGTCGAGATAGAGCCAGTGGCTGCGGTCGCGGTGGTCGGCCAGCAGCCGGGCCAGCATGTCGCCGTAGTGCGCGACGGAGAGGATGCCTTCGAGCACCGTGTGGAAGCCGTGCGCCAGGGCGTGGCGCACGGTCAGCTCGATCAGGCCGATGTTCGCGCCGCCGGGGATGTCCCGCTCGCGCAGCACCTCGCGGCGCAGCACGTCCTGCCCGACCAGCGCGATGCCCCGCCCGTAGCGCTCCCGCAACCCCGCGGCGACGGAACTCTTCCCGGACGCGCTGTTGCCGCGCAGCACCACCAGCCGGGCGGGCCCTTCCAGGGTCGGCCCGGTCATCGCAGGACGGTCTCCCAGGTGTCGACCGCGTAGTGCAGCGACATTCCGTTACGGCCGTACAGCTCGGGTGCCCCGGTGTCGTTGGCGGTGTCGACGCCCAGGCCGATCCGGTCCCGGCCGAGGGCGGCGAGGGTGCCGAAGGCGTGGTGCAGCAGGAAGCCGCCCAGGCCGCTCCCGCGCGCCTCGCGGACCACCCCGATGCCGCTGATCCAGCCCATGGTCGTCAGGTTGTTGCGGGTCAGCAGGAATCCGGCGTCCCCGATGCCGTCGACCGTCAGGATCCAGACCAGGGACCAGTCCAGCCGCTCCGCGTCCAGGTCGGCCAGCCACTGCTCGTACGTCCGTGGCTGGAAGTCGAAGTGGTCGGCGAACGTGCGCTGGTCCAGCGCATGCGCGAGCACCCGGTCCGCCTCGGTCAGACAGGGCCGCACCCGCACCCCGGCGGGCGGCTCGGGCGGCAGGTCCCGCGCCGGGTCCAGGGCGCGGGTCAGCACGTGATAGCGCCGTACGGTGCCCCAGCCCCGCTCCTTGAGCAGCGCCTGGTCGGTGGTGGGCCGCACATTGAGCTGGAGATGGACCACGGCTCGGCCGGCGCCGTTGGACCGGGCCTTCTCCAGCGCCCGGGTCTCCAGGGCGATCAGCAGCCGCTCGCCGGTCTCCTGGTGGTCGGGCAGCACATAGTGCTCCATGTCGACGCGCTCGCCGCCCGACTCGTCCCACACCAGCCCGTACGCCACCAGCCGGTCGTCCTCGAACGCCAGCCAGGAGTCATGGGCCAGGTCGGTCTCCGGATGCCGCAGATCCGCTTCGACGCTGTGCTGGTCGGTCTCCGGCCGGCCGATCTCGATCCGGTCGATCTCGTTGAGCAGGTCCGTGATGACGGGCGCGTCGGCGAACGTGGCGGGGCGAAAGGTGGCGGTCGGCATGCGATCAAGGTTGGGCGGCCGGGGCCTTCGCCGCAACGGAATTTCCGCCGCGCGCGGGGCCCGTGGTGGTCACCGTCGGCTGAGCGCTGAGCGCCCTCAGCCCTCCGCCACCAGCGCCGGGGTCGACTTCGTCAGCACCTCGCCGCGGAAGAAGGCCGGGCTCTTCCAGCGCATCACGAACATGATCACCAGCCCGAGGGCCAGCAGCCCCACCCCGATCACGAACACCGAGCCCACCCCGAACACGGCCGAGCCGCTGCCGTACGCCGGGTCCCACATGTCGGCCAGCGTCTTGCCGAAGACCGCCGCCAGCAGCAGCCCGCCGACCACCGGGAACAGCCCCTTGAAGAGCAGGTCGCGGCCGGACTTCAGCAGGTCGGCGCGGAAGTACCAGGCGCAGGCGAAGGCGGTGAGCGCGTAGTAGAAGCAGATCATCAGGCCGAGCGCGTAGATCGTGTCGACCAGGACGTGCTCGCTGACCAGTGTCATCACGGTGTAGAACACGCCGGTCGCGATCCCGGCCGTGACGGTCGCCCGGCCCGGGGTGCGGAAACGCTCGTGCACGCGCGCGTAGGACGCGGGCAGCGCCTCGTACGTCGACATGGCCAGGACCGTGCGGGCGACCGGGATGAAGGTGGTCTGGAGGCTGGCGGCGGCCGACGCGAGGACCGCGACGAACAGCAGGACGCCGAGCGCCGGTCCCATCACCGGGCCCGCGAGGGCGGCGAAGACGTTGTCGGAGGTCTCCGGGTTGGCGAGCCCGAGGCCCGTCCCGCCGGAGCCGACCGCCATCTGCGCGGCCACGCCGGTGGCGAGGTAGGAGCCGACCAGGACCACCATGGCGATGAGCGCCGCGCGGCCCGGCGTACGGTCGCTGCCGGTGGTCTCCTCGTTGGCGGTCAGACAGGCGTCCCAGCCCCAGTACATGAAGATCGACAGCGACAGGCCCGCCGTGAACGCGGCGAAGGACTGGACGGCGAACGGATTCAGCCACGACCAGGAGAAGTCCATGGAGGTCGCGAACTCCGTGCTGCCCGCTTTCGAGAACGCCATCGTCACGAAGACCGCCAGCACCACCAGCTGGAGCGCCACCAGCGTGTACTGCACGCCCTTGGTCGCGGTCATGCCCCGGTAGCTGATCACGGTGGCGATCGCGATCAGCGCGAGACAGGTCAGGATGTGGACCGCCTTGCTGTCGTCGAGCGCGGCCACCGACGCGCTGCCGCTGATCTCGCCCGCGAGCAGCCAGAAGTACGAGGTCGCCACGCCCGCCAGGTTCGACAGCACGATGATCGTGGCGATGACCAGGCCCCAGCCGCACATCCAGCCGACCTTGGGGCCGAACGCCTTGACCGTCCAGGTGAAGGAGGTGCCGCAGTCGGGCATCGCCCTGTTCAGCTCGCGGTAGGCGAAGGCGACCAGCAGCATCGGCAGGAAGCCCGCGAGGAACACGGCGGGCATCTGGAGGCCGACCTCCCCGGCGGTGGAGCCGAGGGTGGAGGTGAGGCAGTAGACGGGGGCCACGGTGGAGATGCCGATGACCGCGCTGCCCACCAGGCCGACGGAGTTCCCGCTCAGGCCCTTGGTGCGCATGCCGTCGGCGGGGGCCCCGTCGCCTGTGTCAGTGGCCTGGGGCCGTACGTCCAGCTCAGTCATGAACAGGACGTTAATTCGTGCGGTTTCCGTGGTTCCGCTTCTGTGGGGCGGGTGGGTGGGGCGTGGTGGGTCGAATAATCGGTGGTGATTGCATTGAGTGACCTTTGATTGCAAGGTCATGTGCGACAGTGGGTGTCTCTTTCTGAGAGTGTCCGATATTCGGTTATCGCAGTTCGGTCGGGATTCCGATGTCCGAAATTTTCCCGTGTGGTCCGCGCCACATTGCCGTGATCATCCCGGTCGCACGGTGCATCTCGCGCGCGGATACAGTGTCCCGCCTCAATGGATCAAGGTGGGGAGAGCGAACAGTGCGGGTACGGGTGGGGAAGAGAGCCGGGGCCGCGACAGCCGTCGCGGCCATCGTGCTGGCCGGATGCTCGGGCGGTGGGGACGGCAAAGGCGATGGGGGTGACGGGGGCGAGGCGTCGGCGAGCGCGACACCGGCCGCCGAGGTGCGCGCGGGCGGCACCGTCGGCCCGCCCGGCTCGGTCTGCGAGCTGCCGCTGACCTTCGACATCGCCGAGGAGTGGGAGCCGGACGCGGTCGATGTGGAGGGGGCGGGGGAATTCATCGAGCTGCTCCAGCGCGGCCCGGTCACCGGCGTCTGCGAGATCGACGCCAAGCCCGCCGGGAACATCGGCTTCATCCGCGTGTACACCGGCGAACCCGGCGACGACGACGCGAAGGCCGTCCTCTCCGCCTTCGTCGCCGACGAGCCCGGGGCGATCGAGGAGCGGTACACCTCCTTCACCGCCGCCGGGGTCCCGGCCGGCGAGGTCACGTACCGCATCGAAAGCGAGTTCTACGACGAGCCCAACCCTGAACAGGCGTTCGCGCTGATCACCCCGGACGGACCCGTCGTCGTCCAGGTCGGCGGCCTGGACCGGGAGGAGCACGAGGCGATGCTCCCGGCGTACGAACTCGCCAAGCGCACCGCGCGGATCACGGACTGACCACGCAACGGACTGCGCCGTACGGGTTGTTGTTCACCTCCGGGAAGGCGTGAAATCAACTGACCCTGTGGTGCCGGTCGTCTGCGGCGCTCAGGCTCACCGGCATGACTGCCTTCCGACCGCACAGACCCCAGGTGATCCGTGCCGCCGCGGCCACTGCGGCGGCACTGTCCCTGTCCCTGTTCCTCACCCCGGCCGCGCACGCCTCCGCCGCCGCGGGCCCCTCCGGTCAGGTCACGCTGCCGCTGGGCGACCCCGGCCTCGCGGAGACCCGCAGCAGCCGGACGCTCGCCCCCGGGGTGACCCTCACCTCGATCGTCCGGGGCACCGAGCCCGCGTCGCCGGACCAGATCAACACCACGACCAAGGGCCCCTGGGCGGTCAACGTCCTGACCATCGACCCGCGCAGGACGGACGGCCATCTCACCGCGACCTACGGGCCCGACCTCGCCCGGACCGAGCGCACCACCGATCTCGTACGGCAGTCCGGCGCGCTCGTGGGCGTCAACGCGTCCTTCTTCACCTTCACCGCCAGCCAGCAGTACCCCGGCGATCCGGTGGGACTCGGCCTCTACGGCGGACGGCTGCTCAGCGAGCCCACCACCGACCCCGCCGAGACCTCCTTCGTGGTCGACGCCCGCACCGACCGGGTGCTGATGGGCAAGCTCTCCTGGTCGGGCGCGGTCCGCAACAAGCAGAGCGGCGCCAGCCTGCCCCTGGAGTTCCTGAACCATCCACCGGTCGTCCCGGCCGGGTGCGCCACGCTCCCCGACCCGACGGCCTGCACCGCGCCCGGCGACGTCGTCCGGTTCACGCCGGAGTTCGCCGCCGCCACCCCGTCCGGCGCCGGCGTCGAGGTGGTGCTCGACCGGCGCGGCTGCGTCGTACGCACCGAGCGCGACCGGGGCACCGAACTGGCCGCAGGTCAGACGTCCTTGCAGGCCACCGGCCGGGAGACGGCAACCCTCCTGGAGGTCGCCGGGACCGGCTGCCTCACCGTCTCCTCGCACCTCACGGACGAGGACGGGAAGCGGGTACCGGTGAGTGAGAGCCTGTCCGGCGTCAACGGCCGCTACCGGCTCACCGAGGGCGGCGAGATCGTCGTACCGTCCGGCTCGGGCAGCTTCTTCGCCCGCAACCCGCGCACGATCGCCGGTACCACCAAGGACGGGAAGATCGTCCTGGCGACCATCGACGGCCGGCTGACCAGCAGTGTCGGTACGACGATGAACGAGACCGCCGCCGTCGCCGACGCACTGGGCCTGCGCGACGCGGTGAACCTCGACGGGGGCGGCTCCAGCACCCTGTCGGTGAAGGGGGACCTGGTGAACCGGCCCAGCGGCGGCACGGAACGGCTGGTCGGTGACGCGCTGGTCTTCTTGGAGGCGCCGTACCGGGGCTGATCCCACCACCGGAAAAACGACCGGCATTTCCGGCATGCCGGGACTAGCCTGACCCGGGTGACCGAACTCCAGGGCACCCGGGTCGTGCTGACCACGGCCGGACCCGATGACATCCCCGCCCTCGCGGCCATCCGCGCCACCGCCGAGGTCGCCGAACGCTGGCGCGGCGGCCCCGACCTCGCGGCCGACATCGCCGAGGATCTGGCGGACCCGGACACCCACTGTCTGACCATCCGCCACCGGGACCGGATCGCCGGGATGATCCAGTGGCACGAGGAGACCGAGCCCGACTACCGGCACGCGGGCATCGACATCTTCCTCGACCCCGGGGTGCACGGCGCCGGGCTGGGCACGGACGCCGTACGCACCCTGGCCCGCCACCTCGTGCGCGACCTCGGCTTCCACCGCCTCGTCATCGACCCGGCCGCCGACAACGCCCCCGCCATCCGCTGCTACGCCAAGGTCGGCTTCCGGCCGGTCGGGGTCATGCGGCAGTACGAGCGCGGCCCGGACGGCAGCTGGCACGACGGGCTGCTGATGGATCTGCTGGCGGACGAACTGACTGACGAACTGACCGACGAACTGACCGACGAACTGGCCGACGAGCAGGTCGACTAGCGGCGGCGCGGTCACGCCTCCGAGGGTTCACCCCTCCCTCCGGCAGTACAGGAACAGCTCCGGTTCCGGCCCCGCCTGTGCCAGGGCCGGGGTGAACAGGACCTCGTCCCGCTCCAGCACGGTCAGGCCCGCCCCCGTCGCCAGCGCGACGAACCGCTCCGTGGAGAAACTCGACGCGCGGACCGGCTGGCCCATGAAGACCACCTCGAAGTCCTCGGCCTCCACCGGCACCGTCGCGAGCACCAGATGCCCCGCCGGTTTCACCGCCCGCGCCATCCGCCCGATCAGCGCGGACTGCTCGTCCCGGCTCATCTGGAGCAGCGAGAAGTACGCGCAGGCCGCGTCGTATCGGGCCTCGGGGAGCGCCACCGCACGGGCGTCCGCGCACACGAACGTCGCCTTCGGCACCTGCCGGGCGGCCAGTTCCACCATCACCGGGGAGACATCGATGCCCCGGACGTCATGCCCGGCGGCGGCGAGCGTCTCGGCGGTCGGCCGTCCCGTGCCGCTGCCCACGTCCAGCACCCGGCTGCCCGGCGCCAGCCGCCCCAGCAGCCACTCCAGTGAGCGGCGGTGCGGCTCCGACGCGGCGAAGGCGTCCTGGTACGCGGCGCCGATCGCGTCGAACGTCACGGCGGCGGGCGGTCTGGGCGATGCGTCGGTCACGGTGGGGTTCCCTTCGTCCGGTGCGCGCTGTCGATGTGCGCGCCGCCGATGTGCGACGCCGCCGACGTGCGCGCCGCACCTAGCGTTCCAACGCGGGCGGGGGCGCGAAACGGGTTCCGGTTGCGCGCCGTCGCCCCGGCGGGGCAGGGTGCCTGCGTGGCCACCCTGCTGATCGTGCATCACACGCCCTCACCGAACTGCCAGGCCCTCTTCGAGGCCGTCGTCTCCGGCGCGACCGACCCCGACATCGACAACGTACGGGTGGTACGGCGGGCCGCGCTCGCCGCGACCGCGTCGGACGTGCTGGCGGCGGACGGATACCTGCTCGGCACCCCGGCGAACCTCGGCTATATGAGCGGGGCCCTCAAGCATTTCCTCGACCAGGTCTACTACCCCTGCCTGGACAGCACCCGGGGCCGCCCCTTCGGCTACTGGATCCACGGCGGCAACGACGTCACCGGCGCCGCCCGCGCCCTCGACGCCATCACCACCGGCCTGGGCTGGCGGCGGGCCGCCGAACCGGTGACCGTCACCGGCGAGCCCGCCAAGTCCGACCTGGAGTCCTGCTGGGAACTGGGCGCCACCCTCGCGGCCGGCCTGATGGACCAGGACTCCGGATGACCGGGCCTCAGCCCCGCCAGCGGTAACGCCGTTCCGGCCGCCCCGCAGCCCCGTACCGCAGGGCCACCTCCACCGTGCCCGTGGTGTGGAAGTACTCCAGATAGCGGCGGGCGCTGACCCTGGACACGCCCGTCAGGGTGGCGCACTCGGTCGCCGAGAGGGTGCCGTCGGTGTCGCGCAGGGTGCGTTCGATCAGCTCGGCGGTCTCCACGCTCATCCCCTTGGGCAGCCCGCCGGGCGCCGGACCCGACCCGCCCGACAGGACCCGGTCCACATCGGCCTGACTGCGCACCACCGTGGTCAGCAGCCGCCCGCGCTGCGCCGCGTACCGCTCAAGGCGGGAGCGGAGATCCTCGAACTCGAACGGCTTGAGGAGATAGTCGACCACCCCATGACGTACGGCACCGCGCACGGTGTCCGCCTCCCGGGCCGCGCTGATCACCATCACGTCGCAGTCGTGCCCCGCCGCGCGCAGCCGGGGGATGACGTCCAGGCCGAACCCGTCCGGGAGATACAGATCGAGCAGGACCAGATCGGGGCGGTGCTCCTCGACGGCCGTCACCGCCTGCTCGCCCGTACTGGCCACCCCCACCACCCGGAAGGCCGGTACCCGCTCCACGAAGGCGCGATGGACGCGCGCCACCATGAAGTCGTCGTCCACCACCAGGACGTCCAGGGTCTGGCCCGTCGTCCCGTCGGCCCCACTCATGGTCTCGCTCCTTCCGTCACCTCGGCGCTGAGGCGACCGACCGTCATGCGCGCGGTGAACTTGGCGCCCTCCGGCGTGTTGGCCACGGCGATCTCCCCGCCGTGACGTTCGCAGACCAGCCGGGTCAGGGCCAGCCCGATGCCCCGCTCACCCTCCCGGGCGACCTTGGTGGTGAAGCCGTGCTCGAACACCTCCCGGGCCAGCTCGGGCGCCACGCCCGGCCCCGAGTCCCGTACCACGATCTCCACCCCGGAGGCGTCCTGGCGGATGCCGACCTCGACCCAGGCGTCCCGGCTGTCGGCGGCGCCGGACGGGGCGGCGGCGTCGACGGCGTTGTCGACCAGGTTGCCCACCACGGTCGCCACGTCGGCGGCGTCCTCGGGGGCCAGGCGGCCCAGCGAGGTGCCGTCGGAGATGCGCAGGCTGACCCGGCGTTCGGCGGCGAGCGACGACTTGGCCGTGAGCAGCGCGGCCACCGCCGTGTCCCGGACCCGGCGGCTGAGGGTGACGTCCAGGGACTGGCGGCGCAGGGTGAGCGCCCGGATGTAGTGCACCACCTCCTCCTGCTCGCCGATCTGGATCAGCCCGGAGATGGTGTGCAGCTGGTTGGCGAACTCGTGGGCCTGCGCCCGCAGCAGCTCCGAGGAACTGCGGAAGGATCCGATCTCCCGTTCGAGGCGGGCCAGTTCGGTGCGGTCGCGCAGGGTGGTGACCGAGCCGAGCGGACGGCCGTCCTTGGTGACCGTCATCCGGTTCATCACCAGTACCCTGCCGCCCCGGATGACGACCTCGTCCCGCCGGTCCACCGCGTCGCCCCGCCCGTCCGCCGCCCGGTCCCGGCCGCCGGTCACCGTCCCGTTCTCCCGGCCGCCGGTCAGCACATCGCGCAGCCGGCCGTCGATGCCGAGCGCGTCCAGCCCCCGCCCCTCGCAGTCCGCGGGCAGGTCGAGCAGCCGCCGTCCCACGTCGTTGACCAGCGTCAGCCGGTGCTGCGGATCGAGCGCGACCACGCCCTCGGCGAGCCCGTACAGCATGGCCTCCCGGTGTTCGGCCAGCCCGGCGATCTCCCGGGGCTCCAGGCCCAGCGTCTGCCGTTTGACACGCCGCGCGAGCAGCCAGGAACCGGCGAGGCCGAGACCGCTGGCGATCCCGAGATAGGCGATCAGATACGAGGAGGCGTTGCTCAGCCGCTGCCAGGCGGTCGGCGACTCCTCGCCGATCATCACCGTGCCCAGCACCCGGCCGACGCTGCCCTCCTGCTCCCCGAGCACCGGCACCTGCGCCACCCGCTCCCGGCTGTCGCCCAGGCTCAGCTCGCCCGACCAGCCCCGGTCCGGTTCCGCCCCGGCGCCCGCCGCCCGCGGCAGCGGCTCGCCGATCATCGTCGGGTCGGTCGAGCTGACGATCAGCCCGTTCCCGTCGGCGATGGTCACGGAGGTGACCCCGGACTGGGTCTGGGTGGAGTTCACCAGCGGGGCCAGCGCCTCGCGCGGCAGCAGCGGCTGTTCCAGCTGGCCGCGCACCAGCGGGGTCGCGGCGAGCTGCTCGGCGAGCGCGGTGACCCGCCGGCCCTCGACCCGGTCGAACGTCGCCTCCGACTGGGCGAGCGAGACGGCCGCGACCGCCAGCAGCACCATCACCACGATGGCGAGCTGAAGCACCAGCATCTCGCCCGCGAGGGTCTGACGGCGGAAAGTGGCGGCCATGGCGGGGTCAACCTCATCGTTCTGTACTGGGTAGTCCGGTGCGGGGTCGCCTCATGATGGCCGTCAACCGGGTCGGGGGAAAGGCACCGGTTGGTAACGGGGCGTGACGGTCCGGCCGGGCGCAGGTGGCTGCGGGCCTGGTCCGGCCGGGCCTTTGTGACCGCAGCCCCGGCCGCGCCCGTTGTCACAAAGACCAAAACCTCCGTTGGTTCCGCAAGCGAGACACCGTGTTTACGCCAGTGCAACATGTGGTCCACGTCACCCTCCCCCAAGGGCCGCTCACCCCTCCCCACAGGGCTTCTTCTTCCGTCTGTGTGAATCCGTCTGTGTGAACCCGCACCCATGTATGTGAGTTCCACTGTGAATTCCACACCCATGCAACCGACAGGTGGTGGCATTCGTGCGCCTGCGCACTCCCCTGCGCACTCCCCTCGCCCTGCTCGGGGCCGCCGTGCTCGTCCTTCTCGGGCCGCCGCTGCTGACCACCGGCAGCGGCGCCGAGACCGGCACCCAGATCCCGGGCCTGCGCTTCATGGTCCCCAACACGCCCGGAGGCGGCTACGACATCACGGCCCGCACCGCCGCGAAGAACGCCGAGGACGCCGGACTCACCTCCGGCATCGAGGTGTTCAACCTGCCCGGCGCGGGCGGCACCGTCGGACTGACCCGGCTGGTCAGCGAGCACGGCAACGGCAAGCTCGCGATGTCGATGGGGCTCGGCGTGGTCGGCGCGGTCCGTTCCAACGACGCGCCCAAGACCCTCGCCGACACCACTCCGATCGCCCGCCTCACCGAGGAGCAGGACGTCGTGGTGGTCGCCAAGGACTCCCCGTACCGGACCATCGACGATCTGATCGAGGCGTGGCGGGCCGACCCCGGCAAACTGCCCGTCGGCGGCGGGTCCTCGCCCGGCGGCCCCGACCATCTCGCCCCGATGCTGATGGCCCAGGCCGCCGGGATCGCCCCGAAGGACGTCAACTACATCCCCTTCGACGGCGGCGGCGAACTCCTCGCCTCCATCCTCGGCAACAAGGTCGGCTTCGGGGTGTCCGGCGTCGGCGAGTACCTCGACCAGATCAAGGCGGGCGAGCTGCGGCTGCTCGCCGTCACCGGCCCCGAACGGGTGGACGGGCTCGACGCGCCCACCCTCATGGAGGCCGGCTACGACGTGAACTTCACCAACTGGCGCGGCATCGTCGCCCCGCCCGGCCTCTCCGACGCCGAACGCGACAAGCTCGTCCGGCTCGTCGAGGAACTGCACGACTCCCCGCAGTGGCAGAAGTCCATGGAGCAGAACGGCTGGGACGACGCCTTCCTGACCGGCGACGAATTCGGCGCCTTCCTGGACGCCCAGGACAAGCGTGTGGTCTCCGTGCTGAAGGAGCTGGGACTGTGACGACACCGACCACCGACGCCACCCCGGCACCCGACGGGCCCGCCACCGACCGCCGCTCCTGGTGGCGCGACTACTCCGAACTCGGCGTCTGCGTCCTGCTGCTGGCCCTCGGCGTCCTGGTGCTCACCGACGCCCTCACCATGGACGTCGACATCGCCCAGCGCGGACCCGTCGGCCCCAGGACCGTGCCCATCGCCGTCGGCATCGGCCTGCTGCTCATCGCCGCCCTGCTCGCCGTCGACGTACTGCGCGGCGGCCGGGGCCAGGCGGAGACCGGCGAGGACGTCGACCTCTCCGAACCCGCCGACTGGCGTACCGTCCTGCTGCTCGCCGGGGTGTTCCTGGCCACCGCCGTCCTCATCGAACCGCTCGGCTTCCCCATCGCCGGGGCCCTGCTGTTCTGGGGCGCGGCCTATGCCCTCGGCAGCCGCCGCCTCGACCGCGACCCGCTGATCGCCGCGGGCCTGTCCCTCGTCACCTATGTGCTGTTCAACGACCTGCTCGGGGTACCCCTGCCCGGCGGTCCGCTGATGGGAGTGCTCTGAGTTGGCTTCCTCCCCCTCTTGAAGGAGGGGGGTTCCTACGGCTCGCGCCGTGGGGGTTTCTGCTTCATCGCCGACTGCCCGCTCGGAGTGCTCCGTTGAGGTCTTGCACCGGCTCCACAGACAGACGCCGTCAGCCCGACGGCCAGAATGTTGTTCGCCGCGTTCACGTCCCGGTCATGGGTCGTCCCGCAGCCCCCGCACTTCCAGGTGCGGACGTGCAGCGGAAGCCTGTCCCGCAGGCTGCCGCAGGCGGAGCACAGCTTGGAGGAGGGGAACCAGCGGTCGATCGCGATCACTTCGCGGCCGTACCACTGGGCCTTGTACTCCAGCATGCTCCGCAACTCGGCCCACGCCGCGTCGCTGATGGCCCGGGCCAGGCCGGCGTTCCTCACCATGTTCCGGACGGAGAGGTCCTCGATCACGATCGTTTGGTTCTCACGAACGAGCCGGGTGGTGAGCTTGTGCAGATGGTCGCGCCTGCGATCGGCGATACGGGCGTGGACCCTGGCGACCTTCCGGCGTGCCTTGGCCCGGTTCGCCCCGTCGCCCGCCGCCTTGCGGGCGAGCTGCCGCTGGGCCCTGGCGAGACGGACGCGGTCACGCCGCTCGTGCCGGGGGTTGGCGACCTTCTCCCCGGTCGAGAGGGTCAGCAGGTGATCGAGTCCGACGTCGATGCCCACGGCCGTCTCCGTGGGCGGGAGCGGCTTCACGGTGGGGTCCTCGCACAGCAGGGACACGAACCAGCGTCCGGCCGCGTCCTGCGACACCGTCACCGTGGACGGCGACGCCCCCTCGGGCAGTGGACGGGACCACACGATGTCCAGCGGCTCGGCCATCTTCGCCAGGGTCAGTTTCCCGTCCCGGAACCGGAACGCGCTGGTGGTGTACTCCGCCGACTTCCGCGACTTCTTCCGCGACTTGAAACGCGGGTACCCGGCCCGCTTGCCGAAGAAGTTCGCGAACGCCGTCTGGAGGTGCCGCAGGGCCTGCTGGAGCGGCACCGAGGAGACATCGTTGAGATAGGCGAGTTCCCCGGTCCTCTTCCAGGCCGTCAGCATCGCCGACGTCTGGTTGTAGTTCACCCGCTCCTGCCGCGCCCACGCCTGCGTGCGTGCGGCGAGAGCCAGGTTGTAGACCTTCCGCACACAGCCGAACGTGCGCGACAACTCTGCTGCCTGCGCATCGGTCGGACAGAAGCGGTACTTGAACGCCCGCTTCACATGGGTAGCCCTCACGGCTCACACACTACCCCGCCAATTTGTGACAGATGGCGCGCAATCGCGGGTGGACGCCGGTACGCCCTGGCGGCGAACCGGCTCGGCCTGCCCTGCTCCACAGGAGCCTCATTTCCTCCCCCGGCTGAAGCCGGGGGCATCCACGAACGAGAGTCCCGGCCCAGATCTGGGACACAAGTCACCTCCGCCGTTTCGCGGTCCTTCACGATCCTGCAGACGCGTCGCCGACGTGGTCCTACAGAGGCGATCAACGTCGCACATCCCCATGGGCAGTCGAGTCGTCGCAGGGCTCCGGGCGGCCATGTCTCTCAAGCCGTCGAGGCGGCATCCAGATGACAGCCAGACCCGAAGCCCCTGGGCCCTCCGATCTTACGAATGACCAGATCAGACCCACGACTGAAAGGTAGGACTCGATGAACGCCCTCAACTCCCTGCTCGACGGCTTCGGGACCGCCCTGACGCCGATGAACCTGCTGTGGGCCGCGCTCGGCGTGCTCCTCGGTACCGCCATCGGCGTCCTCCCGGGCATCGGCCCGGCCATGGCCGTCGCCCTGCTGCTGCCGGTGACGTACGGACTCGAACCGATCGGCGCGTTCATCATGTTCGCCGGTATCTACTACGGCGCGATGTTCGGCGGCTCGACCACCTCCATCCTGCTCAACACCCCGGGGGAGAGCGCGGCCGTGGTCGCCGCGATGGAGGGCAACCCGATGGCCAAGTCCGGCCGCGGCGCCCAGGCGCTCGCCGCCGCCGCCATCGGGCACTTCGCGGGCGGCATGGTCGGCACGATCCTGCTGGTCGCGCTCGCCCCGGCGGTCGCCGAACTCGCCGTCGACATCGGCGCGCCCGACTACTTCGCCATCATGGTCCTCGCCTTCATCGCGGTGACCTCCGTCCTCGGCTCCTCCCGCATCCGCGGCCTCGCCTCCCTGCTGATCGGCCTCACCATCGGCCTCGTCGGGCTCGACCAGATGACCGGCCAGCAGCGCCTCACCTTCGGCTCGCTGCAACTCGCCGACGGCATCGACGTGGTGATCGTCGCGGTCGGGCTCTTCGCGATCGGCGAGGCCCTGTGGGTCGCCGCCCATCTGCGGCGCAGACCGCCCGAGCCGATCCCGGTCGGCCGCCCCTGGCTGGGCAGGAAGGACGTCCGCCGCACCTGGAAGGCCTGGGCGCGCGGCCCGTTCATAGGCTTCCCCTTCGGCGCCATCCCGGCGGGCGGCGCCGAGATCCCCACCTTCCTCTCCTATGTCACCGAGAAGCGCCTGTCCAAGCACAAGGACGAGTGGGGCAAGGGCGCCATCGAGGGCGTCGCCGGACCCGAGTCCGCCGCGTCCGCCTCGGCGGCCGGCACCCTCGTCTCGATGCTGACCCTGGGCCTGCCCACCACGGCCGTCGCCGCCGTCATGCTGGCCGCCTTCCAGCAGTACGGCATCCAGCCCGGCCCGCTGCTCTTCGAACGCGAACCCGACCTGGTGTGGGGCCTGATCGCCTCCCTCTTCGTCGGCATGGTGCTGCTCCTCGCCCTCAACCTGCCGCTCGCGCCGGTCTGGGCGAAGCTGCTGCGCATCCCGCGGCCCTACCTCTACGCGGGCATCCTGTTCTTCGCGGCGGTCGGCGCGTACGCGGTCGGCGGCGAGGTCATCGACCTGGTGATCCTGCTGCTCATCGGCCTGATCGGCTTCGGCATGCGGCGCTACGGGCTGCCGGTGCTGCCCGCCATCATCGCCGTGATCCTCGGGCCCAACGCCGAGCAACAACTGCGCCGCGCGCTCCAGATCAGCGACGGGAGCGTCAGCGGGCTGGTGAACACGCCGTTCTCGGTGACCGTGTACGCGGTGATCGTGCTGCTGCTGGCGTGGCCGCTGCTGAAGCGGATTCCGTGGCGGGGGAGGGCGGCGCGGTCCTGAGCCCGGTCCCGAGCCCGGCCTGTCGGCCACGGTCACCCGGTGATGACGGGTGAATGTGGCCGACAGCCGTGTTGTGCGCGGGTCTTGTGACACGGCTGTTACCGGAATTATGGCCTCCGTCACAGTCGCCAAGGGCTGCGGTTGATCGACTCTGCGGATGCGCCGCACCCCACGCCCCACGTCCCCGGCGGCCGGAGCCCTGTTGCTCACGGCCCTGCTCACCTCCTTACTCACGGCCTGCGGAACCGAATCGACCGGCACCTCGACGGCGAACACCCCGCTTGCCTCCGGGTGCGGCGAACCGATCACCGCCTCCCCCACGACCACGTCCAGCGACCCGGAGGCACTGGAGAAGGACGGGGTGAAGATCCTCGGCTTCGTCGCCGCCAGGAACTGCGTGGAGTACGAGGTCACCAACTCCGGCACCGAGCCGATGACCTACACCATCGGCTTCACCTTCGCGGGCGGCACGCCCGCCTCGACGCAGCACGAGGAGGAGACGATCGACTCCGTCGAGCCGGGCCGCACGATCCGCCGCACTCTCACCGCGACCGGCGCCCTGGGCCCCACCGAGGCCACCATCGGGACCGTCCGCAGCGTCCCCACCGCCGAGGCCCCCGCCCCCGCCGCCACCTGCCCGCCCTCGGGCGTACGGGTCTACGTGGACCAGGGCGACGCCGCCATGGGCCTGCGGGTGGTGGGGCTGTTCGTCGAGAACTGCGGCACCGCCGCGTACCAGCTCAACGGCTACCCCACGCTCGAACTCATCGACGCCGACCATGAACCGGTCGACGGCGTCGACGTCCTCGAAGGCGCCGGCGACATCGCCACCAGCACCGGAGCCGACACCCTGCCCTCCCCGGTCACCCTGAACACCGGCGAACGCGCCCGCGCCACCCTGGTCTGGCGCAACACCACGGGCATGGGCGAGGCCGTGAACGCCCCCTACGCCCGGGTATGGGCCAAGCCCGGCGCCGACCCGGTGACCGTCACACCGGAACTGGACCTGGGGACGACGGGACAGCTGGGAGTGGGCGCCTGGGCGAAGGACACGGAGTATCAGGCGGTCGCGCCGGGGGCCCTGCCGTAGGGGGAGCGGGGAGCGGGGTCCTGCGGTGCTCACGCCGGTGGGTGGTGGGCCGAGGGCGGAGGCCGTGGGTGGTGGGCGGCGGGGCCGTCGCCTCCTTCCGTCGACCGTGTCGTGCCTTGGCCCGGATGCAGCAGCTCAGCGGGCCCGCGCGACCGGTGCCGGACAGGCTGGGGATGTCGTACCGGCCAGTCCGCACCTGGAGCCCCGATGTCGCCTCGCCCTCGCACCCTGCCGTCCCGTAGTTCCCGATTCCGGCCCCGGCTGCGGGCCGCGCGCCTGGTCGCGGTCTGTCTGACGGTGCTCGTTCCGGCCGCGCCCGCCGCCGCGGTCACCTCCCCCGGGGCCACGTCCGCCGCACACGGTGACGACGCCGCGCTGCGAGGTCGGCTGGAAGCGCTCGTACGGGCTCCCGGTGGCCCGCCCGGGGCGATCGTCGTCCTTCAGCGGGGCCCGCACACCCGGGTCGTACGCGCCGGGGTCGCCGATCTGGCCACGGGCCGACCGCCGGGCCCCGACGACCACATGCGGATCGCCAGCGTGGCCAAGGCGTTCAGCGGGGCCGTCGCCCTCGCGCTGGTCGACCGGCAGGACCTGAGCCTGGACGACGCCCTGAAGAAGCACCTGCCCCAGCTGCCGCGCCACTGGGGCTCCGTCACCCTGCGCCAGCTGTTGCAGCACACCAGCGGGCTCCCCGACTTCACGGAGTCCCCCGAGTTCCTGAAGATCCTCGCGGCGGACCCGCACCACCGCTTCGACTCGCGCAAGCTGCTCGACTTCGTCGCCGACAAGAAGCTGCGCTTCCGGCCGGGCGCGCGCTTCCACTACTCCAACTCCGACAACATCGCCGTCGCCCTGATGGCGGAGGCGGTGACCGGGACAACGTACGAGAAACTGCTGCGCGAGCTGGTCTACCGGCCGCTCGGGCTGCGGGACACCTACCTGCCCTCCGGCTACCGGCTGCCCGAGCCCTCGCTGCACGGGTACGACCTGACCGACCCGGCATCGCCCGAGGACGTCAGCGAACTGTTCGGCGCCTCCGGTGTGTGGGCCTCCGGGGGGATCGTCTCCACCCCCGCCGATGTGACCCGCTTCATCCGGGGCTACGCGTCGGGAGCGCTGTACGGCGGCAAGGAGGTCCTGGCGGCGCAGCGGAACTGGGTCGCCGGAGCCTCCGAGCCCGCGGGGCCGGGCGCGGACAAGGCCGGGCTGGCGATCTTCCGGTACACGACGCGCTGCGGGGAAGTACTGGGCCACACCGGGAACATCCCCGGCTACACCCAGCTCATCGCCGCCACCCCGGACGGCGAGCGGTCCCTGACCTTCACCGTGACCTCGCAGGTCAACCAGTCCCTGGCACCGGAACGGCTGCGCGAACTGCGGACCCTCCAGGAAGACTTCGTCTGCGCCCTGCTGAAGGAGAAGCGGTGATCCCTGGGCGTGGGTGAGTGAGGGGCGGGGGTCCGGGCCGGGGGTTAGGTTGGCGGTATGCCGACGACCCGTGTCTCCCGCCATGTGAACGCCCCGCCATCGGCCGTCTACCGGGCCCTGACCGACCCGGAGGCGGTCGTCCGCTGGCGGGTGCCGGAGGGGATGAGCGGCGAGGTGCATGAGTTCGAGGCGCGCGAGGGCGGCCACTTCAGGGTCTCGCTGACGTACGACGCCCAGGACGAGGCGGGGAAGTCCGGCGGCCACACCGACACCTACCACGGCCACTTCGCGCGTCTCGTGCCGGACGAGCGGGTCGTGGAGGTGCTGGAGTTCGAGACCGACGACCCGGCACTGCGCGGGGCGATGACGCTGACGACCACGCTGGTCCCCGCCGGGAGCGGGACCGACGTGGTCATCGTCCACGAAGGGCTGCCCGACGCCGTGTCCACCGCCGACAACGAGACCGGCACGCGGATGGCGCTGGACCAGCTCGCGCGGCTGGTGGAGGGCGGCTGGCGACCACGGCGGCCATAGCGGCCAGCGGGGCTCGCGTGGAGGTGCCTCAGGCCCCGGCCCGTCCGCTGTCCCGGGCGTCACTCACGCCGTCACGTCACGCCGTCACGTCACGCCGTCACGTCACGCCGTCACGTCACGCCGTCACGTCACGCCGTCACGTCACGCCGTCACTTCACCTCGCCGGTGAAGATCGCCGGCTCCGACTCCCAGTCGGGTGACACCTCCACCTGGAGAAACGTCTCGTCCTTCGGTAGCTCGCACGCCCACGGCACCGACAGGGAACGCCCCGCGAGCACGCTGGTGTCGGGCGACCCGTCGAGACCGTCGTCGTAGATCGCCTCGCCCTCCTTGCCCTCGTCGCCGTAGGCGCAGCTGACCGACAGCATGGACGCGTCCATCTTGCTGTCCGAGTTGTTCACGATCTTGATCGTGAACTTGGCGTACGGCGTGCTCTCGGGCACCGCGTAGTCGCTGGACACCCCGCGCGCGAACGAGGTCAGGGATATCTCGATGTCGTTCTCGTAGGTCACCGTGTCGGTGAGCGCGTACACGCCGTCCTCGGCGCTGTCGGCGGGCGTGGACGGATCGGACGGCTCTTCGTCGGCCGCGAGGGCGTCCTCGGCGCTCACCGTCTTGGTGACGGTGACCGTCGGCGCGGCCTTCGCCTCGCCGTCGCTTCCGGCGCTCAGGGCCACGCCCGTGGCGACGACCGCCACGATCACGGCGGCGGCCGAGGCGATGATCACGGCGTTGGACCGGCTCTTCTTCGGCGGCTGCGGCGGCTGCTGTGGCGGGAAGCCCGGCATGGGCGGCTGCGGCTGGTGCATGGAGTGGTAACTCATGGTCCCCCCAGGGATGGTGCGTGGTGACAGGGCCATGATCTCCCGCCGGGAAAGAAATGTGGACACGTCGTGACTGAAGTGTGTCCTTGGGCGAGGAAGCGCAGGTCAGGGGCGTTGTCAGTGGTCCCGGATAGGTTCATTGATGTTCCCGCCGGATCGGTCGGGAAGTCCCCCTGTGCGCAAAGGAGATGGTGCGTTGTCGGCCTGGGAGAAGTCGAGCACCGCGCGGGTGATCCCACCCGCGCGACCCCGCAAGCTCGCGAAGGTCCCGTTCGTCGAACTGGCCGACGGACGTCTGCAAGGGGTGGTGTCCAGCGGCTCCGACATCGCGCGGGTCTATGTCTCGTCCATCGAGGCCGGGACGTACGCGTTCGCGTGCAGCACCAACAACAACCGGCCGTGCGGCGGCGCCCGGGGCACGTTCTGCAAGCACATCACCGCGCTGATCGACGAGTCGGTCCTTCAGTACGGTGTCGTCCGCGTCGCCCGCTATCTGCGAGTCGACCCGGTGAAGGGCACCGACCCGAGCGAGATCGACGCGGCCCACCTCGGGTACGTGATGACCCGCACCCGCCCGGCGCAGGCCGATGCCAAGGCCGCGGCAGCCGTCTTCAGCCGCTTCCTGCGGCATCTGGCGTATCTCGAACTGGCCCCGGCGACCACGCCGTTGCCGGAGATGCAGTGGTTCCCGCCGACGCGGGAGGAAGCCGCTGGGGTCGCGGGGGCGGCTGCGGGGGCCGCCGGGGCCGCGTCCGCGGAGGTGACAGCGGGCGGGGGTGCGGATATGCCGGGCGCGGTTGCTGGTGCGGTTGGTGACCCGGTCGAGGGGCTCGCCGAGGCGCTCGCCGCCGTCGACGCCTTCGACCGCGCGCTGTGCGGCGGACTGCTGCGGCCCCGGCCCGAGGAGGCCGACGCCCTCGCGGAGTTCGCCCGGTCGCTGGCCGGGACGCCACTGGGCGTGCGGGTGGGGGAGGCCGCCGAGAAGGCGGCGGTCGGCGCCGCGAGCGAGGACCACTTCCTCGCCCTCGCCGCCGCCCGCGGCGCACTGCTCGGCTCCGTCCATGACGCGCTGCTGATCCGCGCCGACGACATCGCGGGCCGCTCGCGCGACACCGACCCGGACCCCCTCACGGCACCCGCCGAGGCCCCGGCCCCGAATGTGCTGGCCGCCGCGCGCTCGTGGCTCGGCGACCTGGCCCGCGCCGGATGGCAGGGCATCGACCACGACGTCATCTCCGGGGCGGCCCAGGTGGTCTCCGCGATGCTTCCCGACCCGGCGCTGCGCCGCCTCGCCACCCTGCTGGACGGCTTCGCCGCCGAACTCGCCGCGTCCTGCCCAGGCGCCACCCTGGAGCGGATCCCGGCCCGCCGCTGGGCCGACCTGTGGTCCCGGGCGATGCTGCTGACCGTCCCGGGCGCCGCCACCGCGCCCAGCACCGGCACGGCCACCGGCAGGCTGCTGCCGCTCGGCATCGATGTGCACGAACACGCCACCGCCGCCCAGGCCCAGGTGCACGCCGTGTTCGAACCCGCCGACGGTTCCACGCCCCGTCTGGTGCGGGCCGGTGTCGCGGTGCCCAAGCCGGACACGGTCGTCGGCGCGGGCGTCTGGCAGTTGATGCGCCCGCACCTGTCGCTGCTGGCCGCCGTGAGCGAGGGCCGCGCGATGGAGCTGACCGGTATGCCGGTCACCGCCGAGGGCGACCTGATCTGGAGCGACGCGCACGCGAGCGCCGCGGAGCCAGCCGACGCCTTCGCCACCGCCCGGGTCGCGCTGCCGACCGCGACCGTCGCGGCCACCGCGCCGCTGGACCGCCACCCGGCCCGGATCGCCGTCCCGGTGTTCCTGGAGGGGTACGCGTCCGAGGGCGGTGGCGAGGAGCCGCTGACCTTCACCGTCGCGGGCACCCCGATCGCCGTGGACACCGACCGAGTCCCCACCGCCGGACCGCTCACCCCGGAGGCCGTCGCCGCCTCCCGCGCGTGCATCGGGCTGGTGCGCTGGGACGCCGGGGCGTTCCGTCTCCAGCCGCTGGCCGTGGAGACGACCGTACGGAAGAAGAGCGTCACCGTGCACGCCGGAGGCTGGGCCGGTGGCTCCGACGGCAAGGGCGGCGCGAAGGCGGAGAAGGCGGCGACCGACGCGGTGGCGGCCCTGCGCGAGCGCGCGGGAAGGCTGCTGCGGAAATGAGCGAGGGGAGCGAGATCGCTGGGGGGATGGAAATCAGCGGGGGCATGGGAATCGGCGGGGGGATGGAAGCCGCCGGGCGGAGCGAAACTGGGGAGGGGACGGGGGCGATCGGGCATTCGGGAATCGCCGGGTCCATGGGAATCGGCGGGCGGACAGGAATCGCCGAGCAGGCGGAATCGACCGAGCAGACGCCACCGACCGAGCGGAGCGCCAACGCCGACGACAATCGCCGGCAGGTCCTCTACTGGCGGCTGCTGGCCCGGCTCTTCGACCAGGACGAGCAGGCTTCCCTTGAGTCGGCGAGCCTCGCCGTCGTCGAGGACATCGGGCTGCCGCCCGCGCTGCTGGACCCACAGGCGTCCGTCGACTCGATCGTGCAGCGCCATCCGGATCTGGCCGGGGAGTTCGACGGGCTGATGGTGCCGGAGTCGGGCATCGGGGTGGAGGGGAGGCCGGGCCCCGACACGGACGCGCGACCGCACACCCAGACTGAAGCCCAACCGGGCACCGAAACTGACGCCCAACCGGGCACTGAGACGGACGCCCGACCGGGTATCGACACCGGTCCGCAACAGGGCACCGACACGCGCGCGGGTGCCGAGTCCGAGAGGGACGCGGAGGGGCGGGACCGGGCCGCCGAGGTGCGGCGGGCCGCGCTGGTGTCCAAGGTGCTCCTCAACGTCTTCGCCACCGGCACCGGCACGGTCACCGCCGGACAGCTGTCCCGCTGGCAGTCCGACGCGGGCTGGCTGGAGCGCGCCCTCGGCTGCGAGGTCGGCGGGCTGCGCGGCGGTGGCGGCCGGTCCGGCCCGGCGGGGCCGGGCGTGAGCCCGTACGGCTCCGGCGGTCGGGGTACGACACCCGACCTCAGCAAGCTCCTCCCGGCCATCGGCCCCGAACTGGGCGCCCTGGAGGCCGACCTCGTCAAGCGGATGCGCCTGCGCGAGGTGCTCGCCGATCCCCGGCTGGCCGCGCGGCTCACCCCGAGCATGTCCCTCATCGAACAGCTGCTGCGGGACAAGAACAACCTCTCCGGAGTCGCTCTCGCCAACGCCAAGGCACTCATCCGCCGTTTCGTGGACGAGGTCGCTGAGGTGCTGCGCACCCAGGTCGAGAAGGCCACGGTCGGCGCCCTCGACCGGTCGGTCCCGCCCAAGCGGGTCTACCGCAATCTCGACCTCGACCGCACCATCTGGAAGAACCTCACCAACTGGAGCCCGGAGGAGCAGCGGCTCTACGTCGACCGCCTCTACTACCGGCACACCGCCCGCAAGACCACACCCCAGCGGCTGATCGTGGTCGTGGACCAGTCGGGCTCGATGGTCGACTCGATGGTCAACTGCACCATCCTGGCGTCCATCTTCGCCGGACTGCCCAAGGTCGACGTCCACCTCATCGCCTACGACACCAAGGCGCTCGACCTCACGCCCTGGGTGCACGACCCCTTCGAGACACTCCTGCGCACCCAGCTCGGCGGCGGCACCGACGGCACGGTCGCCATGGCCCTGGCCCAGCCCAAGATCGCCGAGCCGCGCAACACCGTCGTCGTGTGGATCTCCGACTTCTACGAGTGGCGCACCGACGAGCTGTTCGAGTCGATGGCGACGATCCATCGCTCCGGGGCGAAGTTCATCCCGGTCGGCTCGGTCACCAGCTCCGGGCGCGGCAGCGTGAACCCTTGGTTCCGCGAACGGTTCAAGGATCTCGGCACGCCGGTCATATCCGGCCATATCCGCAAGCTCGTCCAGGAACTGAAGAACTTCCTGACCTGAGCTGCCCGCACCACCCCATCACTCTCTTCAAATCTCTTCAACGCTCTTCAAAGATCCAGAAAGGCATGCCATGTCCGACCTGCTGCGCGCTCCCGCCGAGATCAAGTACGCCGAGGAGCTGGACTGGCTGGAGTCCATCGACGACAGCCCCAAGCCGTTCTCCTGGCGGCTGTCGCCCAAGATGGTCCGGCTGTTCGTCCTGGGCTCCGAGCGCGCCGACGGGCTCGACCGGGAGATCTCCCAGAAGTGGTTCGGCGACCGCAGCTTCGTCGAGCGCTCCATCGTCACCCTCGCCTCCGACCGCGGACTGCTGCTCATCGGCGACCCCGGCACCGGCAAGAGCTGGCTGGCCGAGCTGCTGTCCGCCGCGATCAGCCGCAACTCCACCCTGGTGGTGCAGGGCACCGCGGGCACCACCGAGGACCACATCAAGTACTCCTGGAACGTGTCCATGGTGATCGCCAAGGGCCAGTCCCGGGAGTCGATGATCCCCTCGCCCATCATGACCGCGATGGAGACCGGCGCGATCGGCCGCTTCGAGGAACTGACCCGCTCCACCAGCGATGTCCAGGACGCGCTCATCTCGATCCTGTCCGAGAAGTATGTCTCCGTGCCCGAACTCGGCAGCGACACCAGCGACAACATCGTGTTCGCCCAGCCCGGCTTCTCGATCATCGCCACCGCCAACAGCCGCGACCGGGGCGTCAACGACCTGTCGTCCGCGCTCAAGCGCCGCTTCAATTTCGTCCGCATCCCCGTCGTGACCAACAAGAAGGCCGAGGCGGAGATCGTCCGCTTCCGCACCGAAGAACTGCTGCGCCGCCACCGGATAGAGCTGGATGTGCCGCCGACCCTGCTCGATGTGCTGCTCCAGAGCTTCGCCGATCTGCGGGCCACCGCCGCCGCGGCCGGCAGCGACGACGAGAAGCTGGAGTCCGCGCTGTCCACCGCCGAGCAGATCGGCGTCCTGGAGGACGCCATCCTGCACAGCAACTTCTTCGGCGAGCGCGCCCTGACCGCGCACACCCTGGCCTCGTCCCTGGTCGGTTCCCTCGCCCGGCGCGCACCGGAGGACCTCGCCATCCTCAACAAGTACCTGCACGGCGTGGTCGAGCCGCGCGGCAAGGAAGAGGGGGGCTCCTGGCCGGAGTTCCTCGAAGGTGGCCGCGACGCGATCGCCACCCTGTCGTGAGCGGCACGGACGAGGGCCGGGTGAGCGGCGTGAGGGAGGGCGGGATGAACGGCGTGAACGGCGTGAACGGGAGCAGCGTGAACAGCGCCAGCGGCGTGAGCGATACCGGCGGCTCCAATGCCACCGGCGGCACCGGCGGCACCGGCGGCACCAATGGCACCCGTGGAACCCATGGCACCGACGGCACCTTCACCACCCTCCGCACCCAGCTCCAGGACGCCGCCGCCACCTTCGCCGACGGCCCCGACGCGCTGGAGCGGATCCTCCTCGGCATCGTCGACGACGTGGACCGCGCGGTGCGCGAACCGCTGGAGATCTTCCCGGTCTGCCACCACTCACCGGCCTCCGCGCTCGCCATGGCCCGCCGGCTGCGCGAGAAGCAGCCCAAGGTGGTCTATCTGGAGCTGTGCGAGGACATGGCCCCCCTCCTGACCGAGCTGCGCAACTGCAAGCTGCCGGTGGCCGTCCAGGCGTTCGCCAGCGAGATCGACGGCTTCCCCGCCGACTGGTCACCGCTGTCGGTGGTCGCCCCCCTCACCGAGGCGTCCGCCGAGTACCAGGCCATCGCGTACGCCCTGGACACCCCCGGCGTCGAACTCGTCCTGGTCGACCGTTCCTCGGACCATGTCTTCCAGTGGGACCGCCGCGACGAGACCCCCGACGAACCCACCGAACCCACCGAACACGCGGACCCGGATGCCCCGCCCGCCCCGGCACCCGGGGAGGAAGCCGCCCTGCACGGTGACTCGGTCGGCGTGGAGATCGGCGACCTGCGCCCGCGCTTCGCCGAACTGGAGGAACACCTCCTGCGCCACGGCCGGGTCCGGCACTGGTCGGAGTGGTGGCACCAGTACGTCGAACTGCCCCTCGGCGACAGCGACCACGACACCTACCGCCAGGTCATGCTGCTCATCGGCAGCCTGTTCCGCCGCCTGGCCCCCGGCGACCCGCACCGCGTCCATGTCGACGAGGATCGCGAGCGCTACATGTGGACCCGGATGCGCGAGCACCTGACCGCCACCGGCACGGACCCCGCCGACTGCCTCTATGTCTGCGGCGCGTTCCACGCGGCCAGCCGGGTGGACGAGTTCGGCGTGCACGGCTCGGACGGCTTCGAGATCAGCCCGCGTACCGCCACCAAGTGGCAGCACGGGCTGATCCCTTCCAGCCACGCGGCGATCGAGGCACAGTTCGGCCTCGCGGGCGGCTCGGTGTCCATCGCCGCGACGGTCTGGGCGAAGAACCTCAAGCGCACCGGGATCAAACCCTTCCGGCTGGAGGGCCAGGCGGGCACGAGGAAGCCGTCCAGGGCAAGGAAGCCGGCGGCTCCGGCCCCGATGCCGGAGGAGGTCCCGGCCGCCGACAGGCTCTCCGGCTTCCTCCAGCGCCCACCCGTCCTGGACCGTCTCGACCAGGCGGAACTCCTCGGCTGGTCGGTGGACATCGTGCGGGCCGCCCGCCGCGCCGGCTACCTGGCCTCCACCGCCGACGCCATCGCCGTCTTCGAGACGTCGATCCTGCTGGCCGGGATGCGCGACCGCGCCAAGCCGACCCCGTACGACTTCCAGGACGCCGCCGTCACCTGCATCGAGAAGGACGTCGTGCCCGGGCGGCGCGATGTGCGCCGGCTCGTGGAGATCATGATGGGCGGCGACCGGATCGGGCAGGTCGGCTACGACTCGCTGCCCCCGCTCGCCCGCGATGTCCACGACCGGCTGGAACCCCTCGGGCTGCCCCTGCAACAGCGCGGGGTGAAACGGGCACTGCTGGACATCGCGGGCCGGCCGGAGCTGCGCGCCTGCTCCGACGTGCTGTGGATGCTGCGCCAACTGCTCCCGCAGGGCGCCGCCCGGCCCATCATGGGCGAGCGCGGCCTCGGCGACGAGCCCATCCAGGAGTCCTGGGACCTGGCCCTGGGCACCCATCAGCGCGCACTCATCGAGCTGGGATACGAGGGCGTCAGCATCGAGCAGGTGCTGGAACAGCGGCTGCGGCGCCGGGCGTACGGCCCGCGGGCCACGGCGGCGACCGTCCTGGAGACCGTCGAGGACGCGACCCGCTTCCTGCGCAGCCGCCGCCTCGCCGACGAACTGGGCACCCGCGCGCTGGAGGTGCTGGCTATCGAGCGCAGCGTCGACGGGGCACCGGAGGTCCTGCGCCGGGTGCGCCGGCTGCTGGCGTACTACCGCACCGGTGAACCGGCGCTGCCGTCCTGGATCGAGGCGTTCGTCAAGGCCGGCTACGCGCACTACTGCACGCTGCTGCCGACCGCGTTCACCGACGAGGAGGCGGGAGTCCGGCAGGTCGCGGCGATGCTGGGGTTCCTGTTCAGCATGGAGAGCCTGGCCCTGTCCCTGGGCTGCGACCGGACCCAGCTGGAACTGGCCGTCGCCCAGTCGCACCCGGAGGAGCCCGCCAAGACGGCCCTGCTCTGGTCGGCCCGGACCCACCTCGGCACCCTCACCCGCGAGGAGCTGCGGACCCGTGTCGACGCCCTCCTCGCCAACCCGCTGGCCGTGCCGTCCTACCCGCGCTACCTCAGCGGTTTCCTGCACGCCCTGGAGCCGGTCCCGGCACTGACCGACTTCGTGGTGGAAGCGGTGTCCAACGCCTTCGCCCGCCTGCCCGATCCGGTACTGCTGCCCTGGCTGCCCACCCTGATCAGCACCCTGCGCGCGGGCGGCGCCGAGTTCGCCCCCCTGCTGATCAAGGAGGCCGGACGCGTCTTCCCGGCCCGGCTCCCGGCCCTGGACGCGTGGGTGCCACCGTGGCGGACCGAGCGCCCCCGCAGCCCCCAGCCGAGCACCGCCGGCCCGGCAACCGGTCGCGCCGCACTTCTGCCGGCCCACCCGGCGACCTGCGACACCCTGGCCGCCCTCCTCGGCTACGACGAACCGTGGGCGCCGACCGACGCGTCACCGCGGGGCGCCGCCCTCCTCACCCGCCACCCGGCGACGACCGCGGCGCTGGAGGCGCTGCTGGGGAGGGCGTGAGCGAGTGAGCGGCTGGTGAGGGAGCGGGTGGCAGGTCAGCCCAGATTGCCCTGGCGGGCGTCCCGCCACAGGTCGACCCCGCCGTCGGTCGCGTACTTGTCGATCTCGGCGAGTTCCTCGGCGGTGAAGTCGAGATGGTCCAGCGCGGCCACGTTCTGCTCCAGCTGCTCGACCCGCGACGCGCCGATGACCAGGGAAGTGACCCGCCGGTCGCGCAGCGCCCAGGCGAGGGCCAGCTGGGCCAGCGTCTGGCCGCGGCGGGCGGCGAGGTCGCTCAGGGCCCGCAGCCGCCCCCGCATCTCGTCCGTCAGCCACTGGGTGTCGAAGGACTTGTCCTGCGCGGCGCGCGAGTCACCCGGGATGCCGTCGAGATAGCGGCCGGTCAGCAGGCCCTGGGCCAGCGCGGTGAAGCCGATGATCCCGAAGCCCTCCTCCTGCGCCACGTCGAGCAGGCCCTCGGTCTCGACCCAGCGGTTCAGCATGTTGTACGACGGCTGGTGGATGAGCAGCGGGGTGCCCAGGTCGCGCAGGATCGCCACGGCCTCGCGGGTGCGCTCGGCGTCGTAGGACGAGATGCCGACGTAGAGCGCCTTGCCCTGGCGGACGGCCGTGTCGAGCGCGCCCATCGTCTCCTCCAGCGGCGTGGTCGGGTCCAGCCGGTGGGAGTAGAAGATGTCGACGTAGTCCAGGCCCGTCCGGGTCAGCGACTGGTCGAGCGAGGCGAGCATGTACTTGCGGGAGCCGCCGCCCTGACCGTAGGGGCCGGGCCACATGTCCCAGCCGGCCTTGGTGGAGACCACCAGTTCGTCCCGGTACGGCTTCAGGTCCTCCCGCAGCAGCCGCCCGAAGTTGATCTCGGCGGCGCCGTAGGGAGGGCCGTAGTTGTTGGCCAGGTCGTGGTGGGTGATCCCGAGGTCGAAGGCGCGCAGGGCGATCTCGCGCTGGGTCTCGAACGGCTTGTCGTCGCCGAAGTTGTGCCAGTAGCCCAGCGAGAGCAGCGGGAGATCGAGCCCGGAACGGCCGGTGCGGCGGTAGCGCATGGTGCCGTCGTAGCGCTCGGGGTCGGCGACGTGGTTCATCGGAAGTTCTCCGGGGGTGGTGCCGTGCGGGAGTTCCGCCGGGATCGAGGGGACAGGCCCACACTGCCTCTGCGGGATCGTGAAGTCCAACCGTTCTTTCGCATCGTATTGAGCGACCGGTCTTCTGAATCGCCCTTCTGGCTTCCTTCGGGCTTCCCTCTGACTCGCGTCTGGCTCACGTCTGACTTGCCTCTGGCTCGCGTCTGACTTGCCTCTGACCTGTCTCTGGCCTGTCTCCGGCCTGCCTCGACATCGTCTCTGGAACGCGGAACGGGCTGTCTGCCCGGGTGCGGGCTCAGCGACGTCAAGGGCGGACAGGGGCTCCCATGGTCTCACCGCTCGGGGCGCCCCGCAGAGGTCACGGCGGCCCCGTCCGCCGCGCGGGGCGGGGGCACCGGCGTCGGCGTGCCGCCCGGACGGCCCCGTTCGATCTGGGCGAGCAGACGCCGCAGGGGGACGCTGCCGTGCGGTTCGGGGAGCCCGGCGCGTACGGCGGGACGAGATGGGCGGCGGACCGGAAGTGCTCGGCGGCGGTACGGGCGTCTCCCGCGCGCAGCGCCAGCACGCCCTGCACATGCGAGATCCGCCCGATCAGCGCGTCGTCACCGGCCCGCACGGCCGCGGGCCAGGCCTGCCCGAGCAGCGTGCGCGCGGTGCGCGGATCGTCCGGCGCGCACAGCCACGCGGCCAGCACCTGTGCCCGTACGGTCATCGGCCCCTCCGCCTCGCACAGCGGCAGCAGCCGCAGCGCGTACGCCCGGCCCTCCTCGGCGCGGCCGTACACCGCCCACCAGAACCACAGGTGGACGACGGTCTCCAGCGCCGCCTCCGCGTGGGCGGGCTGGGCCACGGCGTGCCGGATCATCGCCTTGACGTCGGCCTCCCCGTCGAGGGCGAGCCGGGCCGCGCCGGTCTGGTCGCCGGAGTTCCAGAAGCTGTCGGCGACGGTGGCGACATTGCGGCAGTGGACCATACGGCGCTCGGCGGCCACCGCGAACTCGCCCGCGGCACGCAGCCGTTCCGCACCGAACTCCCGGGCCGCCAGGTTCATCCGGTAGCGCGCGCCGCGCACCCCGTCCGGCGGCTCGACCGGCTCCAGTACCCCGAGCGCCGACAACCGGGCCAGCGAGCCCGGCACCCGCGCCGGTTCGATGCCGCCGCCCCCGCACAGGAACACGGCCGCGTCCTCGGCGAAGGCGCCCGCGAACATGCTCGCCCGCGCCCACACCGTCCGCTCCGCCCGCTCGCACAACGCGTACCCGGCGCCGATCGACGCGCGGGGCGAGCGGTTGCCCGCCCGCTCCGGGTCGGGCGCGTCCAGCCCGCACTGGCTGCGGGCGAGCAACTCGGCGAGCGCGCCCGGGGGATGGCGGGTGGTGTGGTGGGCGGCGAGTTCGATGGCCCGTGGGTTGCCGTCCAGCACCGTGCAGATCGCCGTGATCGCGCGCAGGTCGGCGTCAGCGGTGAAGGCACGGCCGGTGAGGGCCTGGGCACGCCGGAGGAAGAGGCCGACGGCGGGGCCGTCACCGGGCCTGCCGTCGGGCCTGCCGTCGGGGGAGCCGACGGCCAGTGGCCCGGCCTCCAGGACCCATTCGTCACCGAGACCGAGCGGACGGCGGGACGTCACGAGGACGCGCAGCGCGGGGAGGGTCGTGAGCAGTCGTCGGACGAGGCCGGCGCATTCGCCGTGCACGGCGTCGATGCCGTCGAGGATGAGGAGGGTGGGGGTGGTCCGGTTCCGCGGTTTGCCGGCGCCACTGTCGTCGGTGTCGGTGTCGGTGTCGGCGTTGGCGTCGGTCTGGGCCGGGTCCTGGGTGTGGGCCGGGGCCTGGGTCTGGGTCCGGGTCTGGGTGTGGGCCTCAGCCAACGCCCGTTGCGCGGCGTGGGTCAGACTCCCCGCCTCGGCCGGCGCGTCCCCGTCCCAGCGCAGCCGGATCATCCGCTGCCAGGGCGCCGCCGCCTCCGGCATCGCCTCCGCGCCGACCCGGGCGAGCGCGCTCTTGCCGACCCCGGCCGCGCCCGCCACCGTCACCAGCCGATGCCGGGCCAGCAGTTGGTGCAGCGCGGCGACTTCGGGCTCGCGACCCACGAGGCCGCCGGGTCTGCCGAATTCCCCCGACCCGCTCGACGTACCCGGGGCACTCGACGTACGCGACGTACCCCACGCACTCGACACACCCGGCTCGCTCAGCCCATCCGACGCACCCGGCTCACCTGGCGCAATCGATGCGTCTAGCTCACTCAGCTCACTCAGCTCACTCAGCTCGCCCAGCGCATCCGGCTCAGCTGGCCCATCCGGCTCACCCGGCGCATCCAGCCCAGCCGCCCCATCCGGCTTACGCACCTCACGCACCTCACGCACCTCACGCGCCTCACCCGGCCCCTTCGGCCGCCCCGGCGCACCCAGCTCGCCCAGCCCCTCCAGGCCCTTCGCTCCGCCGATCCCCCCACCAGAGGACGGGGGCAGTTCCTCCGAGTCGCCGCCGCTGGTCCACATGTGAACGCCCCCTGTTGTGCCGTTGTTCGCTCGCGCCGCACCGGTGCCCGGCGGCTCCTGGCTCAGCGAACTTTCGCAGAACCGTCACTGCGGCGAGGTCATTGGCTACCCAACGCGGCAGGGGGGCGCGCGGTGGCGCAGGCGCACGCCGGATCACACCAGCCGACGAACGATCGAACGTCCGTACCTGCGAACTCCCCTGCGATTTGGCCGGGCTGCTAGCGTGCGGGCGGACGAGGGGGGCGATCGACGATGGTGACGACCACGTTTCGCATAGGCGGGGATCTACGGGTGGGCCGACTCGGTTTCGGGGCGATGCATCTGCCGACCGAACCGGCACCGGACCGCGCGAACGCCCTGGCGGTGGTCCGGCGCGCCGTCGAACTGGGCGTCACGCTCATCGACACGGCGTACATGTACGGCTGGGGCGCCAACGAGGAACTGCTCGCCGAGGCCCTCCACCCCTACCCCGAGGGCCTGCTCGTGACGACCAAGGTCGGAGTGGCCCGCCCGAAGGGCGAGTGGGCGCTGGACGGCCGCCCCGAGGCATTGCGCGCGCAGGTCGACCAGGCCCTGACCAGGCTCCGCACGGAACGCGTCGAACTGCTCCAGCTCCATCGCGTCGATCCGCAGGTCCCGCTGGCCGACCAGATCGGCGCACTGCGGGACCTGCGCGCCGCGGGCAAGATCGGCCGTATCGGCCTGTCAGAGGTGAGCGTCGACGAACTCGCCGAGGCGCGCGGCATCACCGACATCGCCAGCGTCCAGAACCGCTACAACCTGCTCGACCGCGAGTACGAGCCCGTCCTCGCGGCCTGCGAGCAGGCGGGCATCGCCTTCCTGCCGTGGCGCCCGGTCGCCTGGGGCGCCGCCGGAGCGCGGGCGGAGATCGCGGCGGTGGCCGCCGAGACGGACGCCACCCCCACCCAGGTCGCCCTCGCCTGGCTGCTCGGCCACTCACCGGTGATCCTTCCGATCCCGGGCACGGCGAGCATCGAGCACCTGGAGGAGAACCTGGCGGCCACCGGCCTCCGGCTCACCCCGGACCAACGCGACCGACTGGACTGGCTGCCCGCGGGAGACTGACCGGCGGACCGCAGACCTGCGCAGGAAGGTTGCGCACACGGTCTGTATACAAGAAGCAGGCCCGGAGTCTGCTCCCGCAAGGCCCCGCTCAGGCCGCCCCGCTCAGGCCCAGCCCCGTTCAAGCCCAGCCCCGCTCAGGCCCAGCCCAGCCGGGCCCGGCTAAGCGTCGCCCCGCCCCGCCCAGTCAAGGAGAATCGCCACCGTGCGTATCGCCCTGAGCCAGCTCACCACCGGCCCCGACCCGGCGAAGAACCTCGCGCTCGTCGGGGAATGGACCCGCCGCGCCGCCGACGCGGGCGCCCGAGTGGTCGTCTTCCCGGAGGCGTCCATGGCGTGCTTCGGCACCCCCTTGGCGCCGCTCGCCGAACCCCTCGACGGCCCGTGGGCCGACGGCGTCCGGGCCCTCGCCCGGGACACCGGCACGGTCGTCGTCGCGGGCATGTTCACCCCGGCCGCCGACGGCCGCGTGACCAACACGCTGCTCGCGACCGGCCCCGGCGTGGAGACGTCGTACGACAAGATCCATCTGTACGACGCCTTCGGTTACCGGGAGTCCGAGAGCGTGGCCGCCGGATCGCGGATCGTCACCCTCGCCGTGGACGGCGTCCGTCTCGGCCTCGCCACCTGCTACGACGTCCGCTTTCCGGAGCTGTTCCGGGCGCATGCCGACGCGGGCGCGGTCGCCACACTGCTCGCGGCGTCCTGGGGCGCCGGTCCCGGCAAGCTCGACCAGTGGGAACTGCTGGTGCGGGCCCGCGCCCTGGACGCGACCCTCTGGGTGGCCGCCGTCGACCAGGCCGACCCCGGCACCCCGCCCGGTCCGGCGCCGACCGGCATCGGCCACAGCAGGGTCGTCGGCCCGGACGGCACCGTGCGGGAACGGCTCGACGCCGCCCCGGAACTGCTGGTGACCGACCTGGACATGGGGGAGGTCGAGCGAACCCGCGAGCGTACGTCGGTACTGGCCAACCGGCGTCCGGAACTGTGGCGGTGACCGGAGGGAGCGCCCTCGGCGTGGATCCCGGGCCCGGACCCGGCGGCTGCGCAGTCCGTCGTGGTGCCGTGGGAGCAGGCTGCCCCGACGGCCGCGACCACCGGGGCGTGGAAGCGATGGTCCACGGCGATCACCTGCCGGGCCGTACCGCTCGACGATCCCGCGCGGCTCCATGGACTCGCTGATCTTCTGCCCGGTCGGCGACGACGACAGCGGGCACCCCGCTCCGGCACCGGCTCGGCCTGTCGCACCGCCCGCCCGGCCTGTCCTCGTCGCCCGCCCGGCCTGTCCTCGTCGCCCGGCCTGTGGTCTGATGGCGCCGTGCGCACCACCCCCACGGAGGACTCCAACCGCCGGATGCTCCGGGCCCGGGACGCGATGGACCGTGCCTACGCCGAGCCCCTGGACGTCCCGGCGCTGGCACGGATCGCGCATGTGTCACCGGCACACTTCACCCGCACCTTCCGGGCCACGTTCGGCGAGACCCCGCACCGCTATCTCCAGCGCCGCCGGGTCGAGCGCGCGATGTTCCTGCTGCGCGAGTCCGGCCTGAGCGCGACGGACATCTGCTTCCGGGTCGGTTTCTCCAGTCCGACCACCTTCAGCAGGACCTTCCGGGAGATCGTCGGCCGCTCCCCGCGCGAGTACCGCAAGCGGGCGGCGGCCCTGGACGTCCCGACCTGCTTCACGAAGGCGTGGACGCGGCCGAACCACTGACCGGAGCCATCGAGCAGTTTCGGATAAGTACGCGGGGTCGTTGGCGACTAGCGTGACGTGCATGTTCACAGCCATCACGCACTCTCAGATCTACGTTCTCGACCAGGACGAGGCACTCGCCTTCTACATCGGCAAGCTCGGCCTGGAAGTCCACAGCGACGTCGACTTCGGCGCCATGCGCTGGCTCACGGTCAATGTCCCCGGCCACCCCGACCGGCAGATCATGCTGGAGGCGCCGGGCGGCCCCGCCATGTCGGAGGAGACCGCACGGCAGGTCCGTGAGCTGGTCACCAAGGGGGCGACCGGCGGCTCGCTGATCTTCAGCACGGACGACTGCCGCAAGACGTACGAGACGCTGCGCTCCCGGGGCGTCGAGTTCACGGAGGAACCGACCGAGCGGCCGTACGGGATCGACGCGGCGCTGCGCGACCCGTTCGGCAACAGCATCCGCTTCACGCAGCTGAAGGGCTGAGAGGGAGGAAGGCGCCGTGGCGGCTGCGGGTCGAGCGGATGGCCGATCTGCCGGCCGAGGACCTCGCCGCCGCCGACACCGACCACCGGACGGCACGTCGAACACCGAATTGCCGACGATGAGCGTGCGCGTCCGGCTCCTCGCCCAGGACGGCGGTACGCGCCTGGAGACGCGCTCGCACTTCGACTCCAGGGAGCAGCTGGAGCAACTGATCACCATGGGCCTGGAGGAGGGCCTCACGGCAGCGGCCGGCCAGATGGACGCGCTGCCGGCCGAGTAGGGGGAGCCGCCGTGGCGCCGGGGCGATCCCTCACCACGGCCGGCGTTCGGGCACCATGGTCGGCATGACGGGGACGACAGATCGGACCGGGGCCGGGGAACGACAACGGGAGCCGTACGAGGGCTCGCCCGAAGAGTCGCGCGGGAAACCGCCGGGTGGCCCGTACGACGGACCGGTCCGGCGGTGTTTCACCGTCCACCATGACGGGGTCACCCTCCCTGTGTCGCGCGGCGGCCGGGGCCGCCCCCTGGTGCTGTGCCCCGGCCTCTGCTCCACCCAGGCCGAGCTGCACGAACTGATCGGGCTGCTGGGGCGGGACCACGACGTCGTGACCTTCGACCACCGCGGCCACGGGTTCTCCTCGCCCGGCGACCGGTACACCTTCGACGCCTTCCTCGGCGATTTCACCGCCGTGATGGCCCAGGTGGCCCGCCTCGATCTGCCCGAGCCGCCTCTGCTGGTGGGCTACTCGCTGGGCGCCGACCTGGCGCTGCGCTACACCGGCGACCACCCGGAGGCGGTCGGCGGCCTGGTGCTGATCGACGGGGCGAACCCGGTGCCCGAGCCGTTCATCACCGAGGAGTTCCTGGCGGAGTTCCGCGCGATGGCGCGGGAAACACAGCGGGAGCTGGACCTGACCAAGGGGACCGATCGTCAGGTGCTGCTCACGGGACAGGACGTCCTCGATCTCCAGATCGAGATGGATGTGGTCCGCGCCGCGATCCTGGAGCGGTACGCCAGGATCGAGCACCCCATCACCATGGTCATGTCCACCGCACTGGCGGGCCCCGCCACCGAGGGACCCGCGGCCCGGCACAACCAGCTCTGGCGCGCGGGCATCGACCGACTGCTCGACGCCCGCCCGGCCACCGCCACGACCTGGCTCGACGCGGACCACCGGCTGGTCATCACCCATGCCGGGCGGATCGCGGAGATCGTGCGGTTCGGGGTGGAGGGAGAGGGGTGAGAGTGGCGAGAGGGGCCCGAGAGCTTGCGGAAACAGCAAGGAGCTTTGCGCGGGGAGTGGGAGAGATAGAGGCTGTCCAGGGCAGGAACCCCCGCCCGGCACCACGGTGTCGCCCACCCCTCGCTACCCCTCTCCACTCCTTGTTTCCGCTGCTCAGCCAGGAGGCGCCATGACCGACATGCCTGTCACCGAATCCACCGAGTTCTGGGAGACCCGTTACCGCGACAGCGCGCGGGTGTGGAGCGGGAACCCCAATGAACTGCTGGTACGCGAGGTCTCCGCCCTGCGCCCCGGAACCGCCCTCGACCTCGGGTGCGGTGAGGGCGCGGACGCGGTATGGCTGGCCTCGCACGGCTGGCGGGTCACCGGTACGGACATCTCGGCGACGGCACTGGCCCGCGCGTCCGAGCACGCGCGGGAGGCGGGCGTCGGCGACCGGGTCACGCTGGAGCGGCATGAGCTGGGGGTGACCTTCCCCGAGGGCACCTTCGACCTGGTCAGCGCCCACTACCTCCAGTCACCGGTGGCCCTGGACCAGGACGGTGTGCTGCGCGCCGCGGCCGGTGCGGTGGCGCCCGGCGGGACCCTGCTGATCGTGATGCACGCCGCGTGGCCGAACTGGCAGACCGAGCCGCCGTTCGACGCCGAGTTCCCCACCCTGGACGGCGTGCTGGACGCGCTCGCGCTGCCGGAGGGGGAGTGGACCGTGCGGACGCGGGAGCGGGTGCGCAGGCCGAGTGTCTCGCCGGAGGGCGTACCGGGGCATCGCGACGACAACGTATGGCGGATCGAGCGGACGGCCTGAGCGGACGGGCAGCGTGGCCGTACTACTTATTGACGGACTCGGGGTCGTAGGACCTCTCCTCCCGGCGGCTGAGCGTGCCCCGGCGGGGGCATCGAACCGGTCCATCGAAGCCGTCGATCTTCCCGTGGTTTCGCCCGGTTACCATCGAGTCCGTGCGCGGTGGACCCGCGCCGGACCTGGGAAGGGACCGCACAGTGAGCAACACGGAGACACATCCGGCCGAGGTGGACTGCGCGGCCTCGGTGGGACCCGGCGGCGCGTGCCCCGAGCTTCAGATCCTCACGGCGCGGGATGTGCCGCTGGGCGGGCCGCGGGCGATGACCGTACGGCGGACGCTGCCGCAGCGGGCCCGGACACTGATCGGGGCGTGGTGCTTCGCGGATCACTACGGGCCGGACGACGTGTCGGAGAGCGGCGGGATGGATGTCGCCCCGCACCCGCACACCGGGCTCCAGACGGTGAGCTGGCTGTTCAGCGGGGAGATCGAGCACCGGGACAGCCTCGGCAGCCATGCCTTCGTCCGGCCCGGCGAGCTGAACCTGATGACCGGCGGCCACGGGATCTGCCACTCGGAGGTGTCCACGCCGAGCACCACGATCCTGCACGGCGTCCAACTGTGGGTCGCGCTGCCCGCCGAACACCGTGACGCCGACCGTGACTTCCAGCACCACATCCCGGTGCCGGTCCAGTTGGACGGTGCCGAGGCGCGGGTCTTCCTGGGCTCCCTCGCGGGCGACACCTCACCCGTCCGCACCTTCACGCCCCTGCTAGGCGCCGAACTCACTCTCCGGCCCGGCACCACCCTCACCCTCGACATCGACCCCGCCTTCGAACACGGCGTCCTGCTCGACCACGGCGACATCCGCGTCCACGGCACCACTCTCAAACAGGCCGAACTGGGCTACACGGCCCCTGGCACCCCCACACTCACCCTGTCGAACGACGGCCCGGGCGACGCCCGCCTCATCCTGCTGGGCGGCCCGCCGTTCCAGGAGCAGATCGTGATGTGGTGGAACTTCATCGGCCGTTCGCACGAGGACATCGCAACGGCCCGCCGGGACTGGATGGAGGGCACTCGCTTCGGTGTGGTGACGGGTTACGACGGCGATCGGCTACCTGCCCCCGAACTGCCGACAGTCGCCTTGAAACCACGGGGCCAGGTGCGCTGACCTGCGGCAACGTATGATCATCGAATCGTCGCAGTAGATCGAAGTTGTGCCCCCTTGCCGATATGGCGGGGGGCACAGTCATGCGTGCGTGGGCGTCCACTTCGAGGCGACCGGTACTTTCAAGTGTTGGCACCTGTGACCAGGCATGTTCAGACACTTGCTGACCCTTTGCTGACTCTACTGACGGGTAATCAAATTCCATCGGCCGTGTGCGGGAGGGGAAGGGGGCAGGTCTCGGCTCTCGCTGCGGGGAGGGCCAGATTTGACGGGGGCGAGGTCTCGGCGTCTGCGTCGGTTTCAGATTAGCCATCGGCAGGAGGCGCCGAGGTGCCACTTCTCCAGCACATGCCTACGAGGCGCGTGGGTTCGGGGGATTTTGTTGCCCGGAGGCGGCTTGCGCCCCATGTTTCCCCTGCGGAATTGAATGCTGTGTCCCGTTTGGCGGGTGACTCCGTCCGAAGTGTTGGGGTGGTGGAGCATCACCTGGAGTGCCTTGCGGTGAGTGAACCGGGCGAGTTGGGGGTCATCTCGGCAGGGCAGAGTCCTGTCCGAATGGCGAGTTTCTCTGGATGCTGAAGCTGGGTGATGCTCTGCGCGGGGCTGTTTGTTCCTGTCGTCAGATGTCCCGGAAGAGACCGGGCGGGCCCGTGACCTGCTGCGCTTACTGGGATCGAGTCGCTGATTTGGGTAAACATTCTTTCGACTGTTTCACGGTCATGCCGGGTGATGCGGCTGGAATTCCCAGAAAAGCCCCAGAGCACTCCCACCAAGGTTTGTCCCGTGACTGCTGGTCGGGGATGAGATGATCTTGCTGTGTCTGGTGTGATCACGGCGTCGGAGACGTCCTGGATAGCCCCGTTCACCGGCCTGAGTTCACGTCAGTTCGGCAAGGTGATCACCGTGTTGCGGCGTGAAGGTGCGGACCCGGTCCGCAAGGGCCGGCCCTGGGGCCTGACACCGTGCTGATCGTGGACGGCACCCTGGTCCCCACCCGCGGCCACACCGTCGCCGCGCAGTCGAAGAACTACAGGTACTCCACCAACCACCAGGTCGTCATCGACGCCGACACCCGGCTCGTCGTCACCGTGGGCCGGCCACTCGCCGGGAACCGCAACGAATGCAAGGCCTGGGAAGAGTCCGGCGCCAGAGCAGCCGTCGGCAGGACCACGGTGATCGCGGCCGACGGCTACCGGGGCACCGGCCCGGTCATCCCGCACCGCCGCGAAGACGGCCAGGCCGAACTCCCGGCCTGGAAAGAGGAACACAACACCTCCCACCGCAAGGTCCGCGCCCGCGTCGAGCACGTCTTCGCCCGCATGAAGACCTGGAAGATCCTCCGCGACTGCCGCCTCAAGGGCGACGGCGTCCACCACGCCATGCTCGGCATGGCCCGCCTCCACAACCCCACCATCGCCGGATAACAGAGAAACAGGCCGGTCAACCAGCCCGCCTTAGATCATTTGCGGGACAACCCTTAGGCATCGTTTCAGTTGGTGAGTCTGCGGTGGCGGATGAGGGCTGCGGCTATGCCGACGAGGGCGAGGAAGTGTTCCGGTTTCCGCTCGTAGTGGTGGTGGAGTCGTCGGTAGCCTGCCGGCCACGACACCGTGCGTTCGACCACCCTGGGGTGGCGGTCCAGGCGTTGGGAGGACTCGGCGCCCTTGCGTGCGATGCGGTGGCGGATGCCTCTGCCGCGGAGCCATCGGCGCAGATGGGCGTAGTCGTAGCCTTTGTCGCCGTGGAGCTTGGCCGGGCGGCGGCGCCGCGGTCCGCGGCGGGAGCGGATGGGCGGGATGCCGCGTACGAGGGGCTGAAGGCCGAGGCTGTCGTGCATGTTCGCGGCCGAGATCCCGAGCGCGACAGGGGCAGTCCGTTCCGGCCGGTGATCAGGTGGATCTTCGATCCACTTTTTCCGCGGTCGGTCGGATTCAGTCCGGTCAGCGGCCCCCCTTCTGCAGCCCTCACGCTCACGGAGCCGATCGCGCACCGCGACCAGTCCAGCTCACCACGGGCACCGGGTTCGTCCAGGATCACGCGGTGGGGGGGGGGGGGGGGGCGGGGGGGGGGGGGGCGGGCGCCCGCCGCGGGCGAGGCGCGCCCGCGGGCTCGCTCGGACCTCGGCCCGCGGGGCGCGGGCGGCCGGCG